>CAZRFT010000144.1:0-3079 GCA_964599255.1 uncultured Neptunicoccus sp.
GAACGCTTCTTTGAAGCCCATGGACATGATCTGGTCACAGAAGATGACCGACTCTTTCTGACCGCAGTAACGGTAGACGGTGTCGATGACCTGCTGCACCTCTTTCTTACGCAGAAGCTGGTTCACCAGATCAAACGGGGCCTTGGCGTTCAGCGGCAATAGTGCACCCAAACGCACCCGACCCGGGGTGGTTTCAAAGCGCATCATCACCTCGTTGCCTTCCTCATCGATCTGAGGAATGCGCGCGGTGATTTTGGCGTGCAGGTGAACTTCGCCTGCATCCAGAGCGTGCTGAACCTCTTCGATGGAAGAGAACACCATGCCCTCACCTTTCATGCCATCGCGGGCGATGGTCACGTAGTAAAGGCCGAGGATCATGTCCTGGGACGGCACGATGATCGGTGCACCGTTTGCTGGCGACAGAACGTTGTTCGTCGACATCATCAGGACGCGGGCTTCCAACTGTGCTTCCAGAGAAAGCGGTACGTGGACAGCCATCTGGTCACCGTCGAAGTCAGCGTTAAACGCAGAACAGACGAGCGGGTGAAGCTGGATCGCCTTACCTTCGATCAGAACCGGTTCAAACGCCTGGATGCCGAGACGGTGCAATGTAGGTGCACGGTTCAACATCACCGGGTGTTCGCGGATAACTTCATCGAGAATATCCCAAACCTCTGGACGCTCTTTTTCGACCAATTTCTTGGCTTGCTTCACCGTGGATGACAGACCCTTGGCTTCCAAGCGACTGTAAATAAACGGTTTAAATAGCTCAAGCGCCATCTTTTTCGGCAAGCCGCATTGATGGAGTTTGAGCTCGGGACCGGTCACGATCACCGAACGGCCAGAGAAGTCGACCCGCTTACCCAGAAGGTTCTGACGGAAACGACCCTGCTTACCTTTCAGCATGTCGGACAGCGATTTCAGCGGACGCTTGTTCGCACCAGTGATCACGCGGCCACGACGGCCGTTGTCAAACAGCGCGTCGACAGATTCCTGCAACATACGCTTTTCGTTCCGCACGATGATGTCTGGCGCACGCAATTCGATCAGACGCTTCAAACGGTTATTCCGGTTGATCACACGACGATACAGATCGTTCAAATCAGATGTCGCGAAACGACCGCCATCCAACGGCACAAGCGGGCGAAGCTCTGGTGGGATCACCGGCAGAACAGTCATCACCATCCATTCAGGGCGGTTGCCTGAATCGATGAAGTTTTCGACAACTTTCAAGCGCTTGATGATCTTCTTCGGCTTCAACTCACCTGTTGCTTCCGCAAGTTCATCGCGAAGCTGTGACGCTTCTGCTTCCAGATCGATGTTTGACAACATCTCACGGATCGCTTCGGCACCGATACCGGCGTTGAACGCGTCTTCGCCATACGTGTCTTGCGCGTCTAGGTACTCGTCCTCTGACAGCATCTGACCGTAGTTTAGGTCGGTTAGACCTGGTTCGATCACGACATACTGTTCGAAATACAAAATGCGTTCTAGCTCACGAAGTGTCATGTCCAGCATCAAACCGATGCGGCTTGGCAATGATTTCAGGAACCAGATATGTGCAACTGGCGCTGCCAATTCGATATGGCCCATACGCTCGCGACGTACTTTTTGAAGGGTTACTTCAACACCACATTTCTCGCAGACTACGCCGCGATATTTCATGCGCTTATATTTGCCGCACAGACATTCGTAATCTTTGATCGGGCCAAAGATACGCGCACAGAACAGACCGTCACGCTCTGGTTTGAACGTACGATAGTTGATTGTTTCTGGTTTTTTGATCTCACCGAAAGACCAAGACAGGATCCGCTCTGGCGATGCCAAGCTGATCTGGATCTCGTCAAACGTCTTTGGCGGCTGGATCGGATTAAACGGGTTATTTGTGATTTCTTGGTTCATAATATGATCCTTCTATCTCGTTTCGAATTGAGTAAGCGGCGACCGCTTACTCACTCTCCGCATCCAGCAGCTGGACGTTCAGACCCAAGCTGCGGATTTCTTTGACAAGAACGTTGAACGATTCTGGCACGCCAGCTTCGAAATTATCCTCGCCCTTCACGATGCTTTCATAGACCTTGGTCCGACCTGCAACGTCGTCTGATTTCACTGTCAGCATTTCTTGCAGCGTATAGGCTGCGCCATATGCTTCCAGTGCCCAAACTTCCATCTCACCGAAGCGCTGGCCACCAAACTGTGCCTTACCACCCAGCGGCTGCTGCGTAACAAGAGAGTATGGTCCGGTAGAACGCGCGTGGATTTTGTCGTCCACAAGGTGATGCAGTTTCAGCAAGTATTTGATACCCACGGTCACAGGACGCGCAAATTGCTCGCCTGTACGGCCATCAAATAGGATCGACTGACCAGAAGTTTCAAAGCCAGCGCGCACCAAGGCGTCATCAACATCTGCTTCTTTCGCACCATCAAATACTGGTGTGCCAATTGGCACGCCTTCGGTTACATTGCCCGCAACCTCTAGGAATTTGTCCTTAGACAGGCCTTTGATCGTCTCATCATAAAGCTCTTCGCCGTATGCAATTTTCATTGCTTCTTGAACAGGCGACATGTCACCTGAACGGCGATATTCCTGAAGCGCTTCATCAATGGATTTACCCAAACCGCGTGCGGCCCAACCCATATGCGTTTCCAAAATCTGACCAACGTTCATCCGTGATGGAACACCAAGTGGGTTCAGTACGATATCAACAGGCGTCCCGTCAGCAAGGAATGGCATGTCTTCTTCAGGAACAACCTTCGAAATCACACCTTTGTTGCCGTGACGACCAGCCATCTTATCACCTGGCTGAAGCTTACGCTTCACTGCGATAAAGACTTTGACCATCTTCATCACACCTGGTGGCAGATCATCGCCGCGGCGGACTTTTTCCACCTTGTCTTCGAACTGCGCTTCAAGGGCTGCTTTCTGAAGATCGTATTGCTTGTTCAGTGCTTCCATGTCACCGGCGTCTTTTTCGTCGCCCAGTGCCAATTGCCACCACTGACCATTCGACAAGCTATCAAGCAAGGCCTCGTCCACTGTCACTCCAGACTTAACGCCTTTTGGACCTTTGACGATCTT
>CAZRFT010000145.1:0-3989 GCA_964599255.1 uncultured Neptunicoccus sp.
CCTCCTTGATGGCTTGTTGAACCGTTAGTCCGCCAAGACCGCTATCAAAAACGCCAACGGGCATTAGCGATATTGTTCCATAAATTCAAATCCGTGATCTAAATTGGCCAAAGGTGTTGGGCTCAATTCATAGGTTTTACGCCGCAAGAAATCCATCAGACCTGTCGCATCATTTGCGTAGAAGTCCAATTCGTTCTCTTCCACAGGTTCACCGATAACCATGGGCACGGATTTGCGAATACTTTTTTTGAATTCGCGGATCATCAGCGACATCCGTAATGTGACATGCATATGGCTTGCCACTTGGAACAGTCGTGAATTAGCACCTTCAAAATAAATAGGTACCACTGTTGCACCAGATTTCTGGATCATTCGCGCGGTAAAATTGCGCCATACGGGATCCATCGCCTTCCCAAAAGGACGTGGCGCGGTCGAGACGGTGCCACCAGGAAAAATCCCAATACAGCCACCTTCTTTTAGATATTGGATAGCGGTTTGACGCGTTTCAGTATTTAGGCGCATCGCCTCGCGCGTATCATCAAAACTGATGGGCAGAATTATTTTATTGAGGTCCTCCGCTTTTCGAAAAACACGATGGGCGATAATTCGAAAATCACCTCGCATCTGCTGTAAAATATGCCCAAATATCAAACCGTCCAGTATGCCGAAGGGATGATTGGCAACCACAACCAATGGTCCCTCTTTGGGTAAGTTTTCAAGCGCGCCACCCTTGATATCCAGTTTCACGCCATAGCGATCCACCATCACCTGCCAAAAATCCAAACCATTGGCGACATCATCGGCGTAGCCTTTGGCGCGTCTAATTAGGCGCGGACGACCGGTGACATTTTCAAGCGTTCGAATAACTGCCCTGCCCGGTCGCGTAACCGCGGAGCTGGCATAGCTTATGTCGCGCGCAACATCCGCCTTCGCTTTTAACTTTTCGGTCAATTTCATCGGGACGAGGACTCCCCAAATTCTTTGAAGCTCCTATAGTCGTCTGCGGCCCTTTTGGGAAGTGTGGATTGATTTTCGACACTTACTCTATCAAAGTTATTTGGATCAATAAATTCACGCCGAAACATCGGTCAATAACCTACCTAAGCTGAAAGGCTTTGCACCAGCTTGAAATCTGAATGGTAGGTTCGGCGTAGACTCGCTTCCAATTCATCTGACAGAAGTTCTGATACATCGCAGGGTTTTTGTGATGAATTATGCCGCGGGATACTATCCATTTTTTCATCAATGTCGGGAATGATTGGAGAGAGTAAACCCGTTAGCTTGGGTTTCAATTCACTTAAGAGCACTATTTCAGGGTTGTACCCTTTCACATGGTTGTAACGAGATGCTTGCGGGCGCCAGTGAAAGTCACGCTCGATAACCGTTAATCCATTAAGGTTTAGACGCAACCAAGCTGCCAACTTAAGGGCATTTTCCTGATGCCCGGCCAACCCAAGATCGCGTTCGTATCGTAGCCCGATATCGTCCCCCACTTTGGCGCGAAACCAGTGCATTGCGTTCGGGCCTTGGCCGTAAATCTTATCAAAATAGAGTGAGAAAAAACGCGCAATAGGGTCACGAACGACAATGAATTTGTACGGCGTGCGAAGGATCGTTTCATGGTCATCCTCCGTTGCTTTTAAAAGTGCTGATTGGTCTTTATGAATTTTATTCCCACTAGGGTAATTCTCACCGTGATCTAGAAGGTAAAAAAGATGTTTTAAATAGGTACAACCTGATTTCGCAATCGCCATCATAAAAACGGGGCGATCTTTGAGACGATATAGCGTGAACGGCTTCATATGTTTATTGGGTAGCGTGTTCATACAGCGATTACCATTACTGCCGGTGTCCTATGAATATAGCTGAACGTATTTCAAAAAACTTCAACTGCTGAAACCCCAATAAAAAAAGCCCACCAGAAGGTGGGCTCTTTAAAAATCTGTATATACGATTAACGCTTAGAGAACTGGAAGCTACGACGCGCTTTGCGCTTACCGTATTTCTTACGTTCTACAACACGTGCATCGCGAGTAAGGAAGCCCGCTGCCTTCAAAGCGGGACGATAAGATGGTTCATAAAGCTGAAGCGCTTTAGAAATACCATGCTTAACCGCACCTGCCTGACCTGACAAACCACCGCCTTTAACCGTTGCCATCACGTCGAATTCACCTTCAACGCCCGCAACAGAAAATGGCTGACGCAAAACCATCTGCAACACTGGACGCGCAAAATAGGCATCCATGTCACGACCGTTTACCGTCACTTTGCCTGAACCTGGTTTGATCCAAACACGTGCGACGGCGTCCTTACGCTTACCTGTTGCGTATGAACGACCAAGATCGTCACGTACGGGCTCGCGTGTAATCGGCGCTGCTTCTACAACTGCTTCTGCGTCACCGCCAGAAACTGCGTCTTTCAAATCATCCAATGATTTAATTTCTTCGCTCATCTCTCTTAGCTCCGCGTATTCTTTTTGTTCATGGCTTTGACGTCCAGAACTTCGGGTTGTTGTGCTTCATGGCCATGCTCTGTGCCTGCATAGACACGAAGATTGGTCATTTGCTTACGGCTCAAAGGACCGCCTGGCAGCATGCGCTGAACAGCCTTCATGACCAAACGCTCTGGGTGATCACCCTCGAGGATTTGACCCGCTGTACGAGATTTGATCCCACCTGGATAACCAGTGTGCCAGTAGTGAATTTTGTCAGTGCGTTTCTTGCCCGTCATCTGAATCTTTTCAGCATTGATGACGATCACATTGTCACCCATATCTTGGGACGGTGTGAAGCTAGCTTTATGCTTGCCGCGCAAACGCATAGCGACGATTGATGCCAAGCGACCCAAAACTACGCCTTCTGCGTCGATCAGGATCCACTTTTTCGCAATCTCGCCTTGTTTCATCGAGTATGTTTTCATCGGACTTCCATAAGGTTTAGAACCGCAAATCTGCGGTAGAATTCGATTGCGCCCTTGTAGTCAGTGGCGCAATCAAGTCAATACCAATACATTAGGTTTTATCGTTTAAAAACAATAAGTTAAAATAATGGTATTATTTTACCCCATATTAACTTGCTGAAATTGAACGTGAAAATGGGGTTCTTGCATCGAAATTAAGTTTAAGCACCAATGCAAGCAACATTACCGCCCCTAACTGATGTACGATCGCGAAATACCAAGGGGCCGCGTAAAGCACTGTCATAATCCCCAACAGCATCTGAAGCGTGGCCATAACAAGCGCTGCCTTAGCGGTGGATTGCACAATCGCATGCGCACTCCGCTTAGATCGGAAGAAAACCCAAATGATAAAGGCAAACAGGATATAGCCAATCATCCGGTGATTGAACTGTACCAATGCCGGGTTTTCGAAGAAATTCGATAAGAAAGGCGTGTAGTCGAAGCTTTCAGATGGCAAAAACTGCCCGCCCATCAAGGGCCAATCGATGTAACCCCGCCCTGCATCAATTCCAGCGACTAAAGCACCCAACAAGATTTGAAAGAATGTCACGACATAAAGAGCAACGCCAATTTGCGACATGCCGCGATCTTCATTCCGTTGTGCTTGAAACAGCTCCATTTCAGATCGTTTTAGTCGGAACATATACCACAGCAGAAATGACATGATGATAAAGGCAAGTCCGAGATGAGTGGCCAATCGATAAGAGGCCACATCAACCATCCGCCCCGTCAGGCCAGAGGAAACCATCCACCAACCAATAGCGCCTTGTGCGCCCCCAAGGATCCCCAAAAGGAGCATACGACCCTGCCAAGCTCGGGGAATTGTATATCGCATGAGTAGATAAACAAAACCCATTGCCCAAACGAGCCCAATCAGGCGCCCAAGCTGTCGATGCCCCCATTCCCACCAATAGATGGTTTTGAATTCACCAAGCGTCATTCCCTTATTTTGAAGCTCATATTCAGGGATTGCTTTGTATTTATCGAATTCCACCAGCCAAGCCGCTTCCCCCATCGGTGGAACGGCCCCG
>CAZRFT010000146.1:0-4242 GCA_964599255.1 uncultured Neptunicoccus sp.
CCGGCTTGATCCATAACATCAGCAATGCTGCCCGGCTCGCCCAGTGATTGGTCGATCTGTTTGCGCTCTGCCGATTTCAAATCACCAACTTCAAGCATCCCATCAACGAACAGACGCAAACCAAGCTCTGATGGCACGCGACCAGCGGAAACATGGGGGCTGTCAAGCAAGCCCAAATGCTCAAGATCAGACATCACATTGCGGATGGTCGCGGCGGACACCTGTTCGGACAAAGACCGCGTAATCGTGCGCGACCCCATCGGTTCGCCCGTGGAAAGGTAATTTTCCACCAGCACACGAAAGACTTCACGTGAGCGACCTTTAAGGTCTTCGATGGTTGTTGGCGAAAGCTCTGACATATCTGCCTTGATATAAAATCAGCAAAGACATTAGAAACTCCCACTCCAGACGTCAACTTGCGTTTGCGCCCCCGTGATCGCTTCGCTATCTACGGGTTCAAAGCCTGAAGGAATATCAATATGCGTCCCTCTAACCGTGCCATCGACGAGATGCGCAAAATCGAAATCGAAACCAATGTCACCAAACATGCCGAAGGCTCTTGCCTGATTAAATGTGGCGATACGCATGTTTTATGCACGGCCAGTGTGGAAGAGAAGCTGCCACCTTGGATGCGGAATTCTGGTCAGGGTTGGGTGACAGCCGAATATGGAATGCTTCCGCGCGCCACCGGCACACGGAATCGGCGCGAGGCTGCAAGTGGTAAGCAATCTGGTCGGACGCAGGAAATTCAGCGCCTGATCGGGCGATCCCTTCGGGCGGGTGTTGATCGGCTGACGCTGGGCGAGCGTCAAATTACCGTTGATTGCGATGTGATCCAGGCCGATGGCGGCACGCGCTGCGCTTCAATTACGGGAGGTTGGGTCGCGCTTCGCCTTGCTGTAAATAAGCTGATGGCCGATGGTTTATTATCTGATGATCCGATTGTTTCGCATGTGGCAGCTGTGTCTTGTGGGATTTACGGCGGACAACCCGTACTCGATCTAGACTATGCCGAAGATAGCGAGGCGGGAACGGACGCGAATTTTGTGATGACCGATGCCAAAGGCATGATTGAACTTCAGGGTTCTGCGGAAGGTGCAACCTTTAGCCGTGACGAGTTCAACACATTGATGGATTTAGCAGAAAAAGGCATTGCCGAACTGGTCGCGGCTCAGAAAGCCGCCACCTAAATGCGCAAACTGACCGAGAAAAAGATCATCCTCGCCAGCCATAACAAAGGTAAGCTGCGAGAGATCGCAGCACTTCTTGAACCATATGGAATCGAGGTGGTGTCCGCAGGTGATCTGGGTTTGGATGAACCAGAAGAAACCGAAGATAGTTTTGCCGGCAATGCGCGCATCAAAGCGCATTTCGCGGCTAAACACGGTAACCTGCCTGCCCTGTCAGATGATAGTGGCATAATGGTTGATGCGCTGGATGGTCAGCCCGGTGTTTACACCGCTGATTGGGCAGAGACCCCCCATGGTCGTGATTTTGAAATGGCGATGACCAAAACAACGCAGATGCTGGACGATATAAATGCGCCGTATCCCCGACAGGCGCAATTTTGTTGCACCTTATGCTTGGCTTGGCCCGATGGGCATGATGAAATTTTTGCGGGCAAAGCCGCAGGGTCGCTGACTTGGCCGATGCGGGGTGAGCTTGGCTTTGGCTACGATCCAATTTTTATCCCTGATGGCTATGACATTACCTTTGGTGAAATGGATCCTACTAAAAAGCATGAAATTTCCCATCGCGCAGAAGCGTTTAAATTATTCAAACAAGTGTTGGAGGCTTGAAATATGTCTGAACGAAAACTTATCTCGACCGGTTCGCCATTCGAAAAAGAAATCGGTTTTTCCCGTGCCGTGGTGCAAGGCGATTGGTGCTTTGTCTCTGGTGTCACAGGCTATGATTACCGCACGATGGAAATGCCCGATGATGTGGGCGAACAAACGCGCAACTGTTTCAAAACCATTCAAGGCGTGATGACAGAGGGTGGTTTTTTCCTCTCTGATATTGTGCGTGTGCAATATACTATTACAGATCCAACATTGTTAGAGCAAATCACCCCTGTTACTGGAGAGTATCTAGGAGATATCCGACCTGCAGCCACAATGGTGATTGCTGATCTGATCAAACCCGAGATGAAAGTCGAAGTAGAGGTCACAGCATTCAGAGGGTAACAGAAGATTGGCAGAACGCGGGCTTTGGTCTTTATATCCATTGGCCCTTTTGTTCTGCCAAATGCCCCTATTGCGACTTTAATTCTCATGTTCGTGCAGAGGTGGATCACGCCCGCTGGCACAAGGGCCTGTTGGTGGAGTTAGATCGCGCTGCCGCCAGAACCCAAGGTCGAACGCTGAACACCATTTTCTTTGGCGGCGGCACACCCTCTTTGATGGACCCAGATACAGTTGGCGATCTTATCCAAGCAGCGCAAACGCATTGGCAACTCGCCAATGATGCAGAAATAACGCTCGAAGCAAATCCAACATCTGTCGAGGCGGGCAAGTTTCGCGCCTTTGCCGATGCAGGTGTCAATCGTGTCTCGATGGGTGTGCAAAGCCTTTATGATAAGGATTTAAAGGCTCTTGGACGTTTGCATTCCGCAGCCGAGGCCCGCGCGGCTTTCGATATTGCCAAATCCCAATTCGATCGTGTGAGCTTCGACCTAATCTATGCGCGGCAAACTCAATCGCCCGAGGATTGGAGGATGGAGCTTCGCGAAGCGCTGGCTATGTCCGTTGACCATCTGTCGCTTTATCAACTCACCATTGAACCCGGCACGCGGTTCGGGGATCTGTATGCCCGCGGCCGTTTGCGCGATTTGCCCAGCGATGACGCGGGCGCAGAAATGTATGACATTACCCAAGAGCTTTGTGAGGCGGCGGGCATGCCGGCTTACGAAATCTCGAACCATGCCAAAAAAGGTGCGGAATCGCGACACAATCAGATTTATTGGCGCTATGGGGATTATGTTGGGATTGGTCCAGGCGCACATGGGCGGGTGACGATCAGCGGACAAAAAATTGCAACCACAACGGATCTGCTCCCCGAAACATGGTTAACGGCTACAGAAACGGATGTAGGCGCCACGAAAGATGCCGAGATTATTAGTGGCGAAGATCAAGCAACCGAGTATTTGATGATGTCCCTGCGCCTTGCCGAGGGAAGCTACCTTTCACGCTACGAAGGACTTTCAAATTCTCGCTTGAACCCGCAAGCGCTTCAAAATCAACAAGAAATGGGGTTTTTGGTTCAAGAGGGTGATTGTATTCGCGCGACAAGCGAGGGCCGGAAAATACTCAACTCCGTCTTGAAGGAGCTCTTGGTTTAAACATGCGCATGCTTTGGTTCATCGGTGGTCTGCTAAGCTTCGCCTTAGGTTTTATTGGCGTGTTTCTGCCGTTCTTGCCGACCGTACCCTTGATGATCCTAGCGGCATTTTGTTTTGCGCGTAGCTCAGAGAGGTTTCATAACTGGCTGCTTGCCCACCCAAGTTTTGGTCCCCCGATCAAAGATTGGCGTGATAAGGGCGCTATTAGTCTAAAGGGAAAACGGCTTGCCACAATAGGTGTGCTTGCTGCTTTTGGCATTTCGGTGTTCTTGCAACTTCCTGTTTACGCTTTGGCGCTTCAGGCTGCGGTGCTTTGCTTGGTGATGCTGTTTATTTGGACCCGGCCTTCGGATTAGAAAGTGCTGCAATCAGCCGATCCAGATCATCAAGTGATTTATAGTCTACCGTCAATTTCCCCTTACCGCTTGGATCATGGTCGATTGAAACCTTCATTTTCAGGTTTGCTTTGAGATCATTTTCAAGCGCCTTGGTATCGGCATCTTTTCTGGATGGCGCCTTTGCGCTTGAACCGCCTTTGGAAAGCCCTTGTTTTACTAGGCTTTCTGCCGCGCGAACGGACAATCCTTTGTCGATCATCAGTTTGGCGAGCGCCTCAGCATCATCATTGCCAACCAAGGTACGGACATGTCCCGTGGTAAGTTGACCCGTGCGTAAATACCCCTGAACCTTCATCGGTAATTTCAAAAGCCGCAACAGGTTTGCGATATGCGATCGTGATTTTCCAAGCGCTTCTGAAACCTGCTCTTGAGTGTTGCCGTAAGTTTTCATCAACGTCTGATAACCTTGCGCCTCTTCGATGGGGTTCAAATCATCGCGTTGAATGTTTTCGATGATCGCCACTTCCATGAATTCTTGGTCATCCATTTCGCGGACGATGACTG
>CAZRFT010000147.1:0-4826 GCA_964599255.1 uncultured Neptunicoccus sp.
AGCCATTGCAACCGCAATGGCAAATCTGACGCCAAATGGGTTGTCAGGGAAAATACTCCGGTTTCCTTGTCGCTTTCAATCGCCGCGCGCAGCGAAAAACCCTTCGCGTGCCGATCTTGCAAAATGAAATTCAGCCCAGCGTCTGTTTCTTCGGCTTCTTGGAATTGAAGTCGTGTTTGAAAATCAGAGCCATCTTCAGCCATCGCAATCAGGCCTGGGCGACCCTGAAATAGATCGGATCGTTGCGGGCAAAGAGATAGAGCTGGCATGTGATCAGCAGAGCCGCCCGTGAAATCCATAGATTGGGAATTGGCGAGCGTTTCGAGATCTTCATCCTTTGGAAGTTTCGCGCCGAAATAAACGACCTCTGGCACTCCACCTGCGCTTGCCAGCACCATTGTGCTGCTTCCTGCATCAAGCCGCCAAACCCGCATTTATTTTACCGCGCCCAAAGTCAAACCAGCGATAAAATGTTTCTGCATCGCAAAGAACATCATCACAGGCGGGATCGCGGCTAACAGCGAAGCTGCCGACACGAGATGCCAGTTATTAACAAACTGTCCGTTCAAGGCCCGCACGCCCGCGGTGATGGGTTTGGATTGTTCCCCTTGGGTCAAAACATTTGCCCAAAAGAAATCATTCCAAACAAAAGTAAAAATAAGAACGGAAAGCGCGGCTATTGCAGGGCGCATAAGTGGGATAACGACATACCAAAAAATCTTCCATTCATCGACACCTTCAACACGTGCAGCCTCGATCATTTCATGGGGAAGCGCCTTAATAAAGTTGCGCATGAACAAAGTGCAAAAACCTGTTTGAAAGGCTGCATGAAACAGCACTTGGCCCTGTATCGTGTCGTAAAGCCCTGTTTGGACAGAGAAATCGCGAACAGGCACCATCAGAATTTGGAATGGAACAAAGTTGCCGGCAACAAATAAAAAGAACAATGGGATCGCCCATTTGAACCGATAGATCGCCAATGCGTAGCCCGCCATACAAGCCAGCGCGACCGAAATTGCAACCGTGGGAATAGTGATAGCAAAAGAATTGAACAGATAAGTTGGTGCTGCCGATTGTTCGAAAACCGCTCGGTAATTTTCAACAACTTGGAATTCAGATGGCCAACCAAAAATATTGCCAGAGTTGATATCCTTAGAGCTACGGATCGAAGTTACAAAAATCGCAAGCAAAGGCAGCAACCAAATAAAAAGCGCGATTGGTAAAAATGTTTGGTAAGAAAAGCTCGCAACGCTGCCTGCTTTTTGGATCGGTCTTGGGAACATCTACGCGCCCTCCCTCTCATCGCGATACATTTGCCACAAGAAGTAGCTGATGAAGATCATCATGATCGCAAAGAGGACTGTGGCGATGGAGGACCCATATCCGTAGCGCGATCCATATTCTGAAATCGCAACTTCGAACATGTAATGTGACAACACATTCGTCGATCCAAAAGGGCCACCTTGCGTCATAATCGCAATCATATCGAAAGAACGAAGCGCCCCAATAACGGTCACAACGACAGCGATAAAGGTTGCTGGTTTTAACTGCGGCAACACAACAAACCACAACATTCTCCAGCCCTTGGCGCCGTCCAAACGTCCAGCCTCGATCTGATCAGCGGAAACATTATTAAGACCCGTTAAATAGAGGATCATACAATACGCAACCTGTGGCCACAGACCGGCAAAGATAATTCCGTAGGTTGCATAGTCCGCAGAGGAGAGAACATCGGGCGCTGGCACGTCACATTTAATGGACACATTGCCAACGAGGTTCACCACCTCTTCACAATAGAAATACTGATAAATTTTACCGACCACCCCAAAATCAGGGTTATAAAACCATCCAAAAATCAAACCCACAACAACTTGGCTAATCACAAATGGGAAAAAGAACATCGATTTGTAAAACCGCATGCCCGTAACCGTCTGGTTCAAGAAAAGCGCAATAAACAAACCAGCAGGTACGGCCAGCATATAAAGCACAAGCCATAGAATATTGTTTGTGATCGAGGTCCAGAAATTGGGGTCCACCCACAGCTTTCGATAGTTTTCAAACCCAATGAAAACAGCCGTTGAATCACCGTTTCCATCATAAAGCCCATTCCATTCGTAAAGCGAAAGTGTCAGCGATTGGAAAATTGGGATAATTACGTAGATTGAAAAGAAAATAAGGGCTGGCGCTAAAAACAACCAAGGCGCAATTTTCAACTTATTGCGCGCATAAAAGGTCCTTTGTGGTGATGCGTCTGTGACAGCCATTCAACTCTTTCAAAAAGAGAAAGCGGGCGCAAACCGCGCCCGCCTGAAAGTTGGTATTATTTGTAGACTTGCGCCTGAACTTCGTCCAAGCGCGCTAGGATTTCATCCACTTTGGACGGATCCAGCATGAACTCTTGGAAGCCTTTCATACCTTCTGATGCCATTTCCGCAGGCGCATCACGGTCGTAGAACTGAGCAAGACCGGCTGCGTTGGAAACAACTTCAAAGCCTTCTTGGATGAACTTGTCATCAGAAATTGCCGCCTGATTATTTGGTGGTAACTGACCGATGGTTTCGTTCCAAGGACCTTGGATTTCAGGTTGCGCGATGAAGGCCAAGAATTTCTTCGCGGCTTCTTTGTTCTTCGCACCTGATGGGATGAAAAATGCATCAGCTGGTGCTTCTTCGGCCAAAGGAATACCCGGCGTGATTGCTGGGAATTGGAAGAAGTCGATTTGGTCATTTGTCAAACCAGCGTTCTTATACCCATCAACAGAGAAGTTACCCATGACATACATCGCTGCATCACCATTGGCGAATGGTGCGATTGCATCCTGCCAAGACATGGACGCGTGGTTTTCAACAAACGTACAACGCTCAAGCATTTCTGCCCAATTGTCGAATGTCGCGCGAATGCGGTCATCTGTATATTTGATTTCACCAGCTGTCAGCGCGTTATGCACCTCGTAGCCATTTGTGCGAAGGTTCAAATAGTCGAATACACCAGCGGCTGTCCAAAGGAACTTGGTGCCGATTGTGAATGGCGTGACACCATTTGCTTTCATAATGTCACAGTTGACCAAAAGACGGTTCCAATTCGTGGGTTCTTTTAGCCCCAACGCATCATAGATGTCTTTGCGGTAGTAGATGCCCCATTGGTAGTAAGAATAGGGCACGCCCCAAATTTGACCATTGCGGGTCATCGTTGGTTGGACCGCTGCCATTTCCGTATCAAGACCTTCGGCTGCCCAAAGATCGTCAATTGGCTCAAACAAGCCTGCGTCCACAAATGGACCCATACGGTTGCCTGGATACCAAGATGTTACGTCTGGTGGATCGGCCGATAGGAAGTTGCGGATTGCTGTTTTATGCGCTTCGCGATCGTTAATATTAACGATGACTTCCAAATCAGGGTTTGCTTCCTTGAATGCTGCGACAGCATCCTCAAATCCTTTTTTCGGACCTGGGTTTTGGTCGTCGAAGTTAATAACCAGCTGATTAGCCGAGGAACCACCTAGAATTGAATACCCTAGATAGCCCGCAACAGCCAGCGCAGCCGCCCCTACGACATACTTTACTGTGTTACTCATGAGTTTCCTCCCATATTTCGGCGGAATACCGAAAAATCATGGTTTACAACAAAGAGAATTTGAACGCGGGCGTCAAGTCAAGCGCCACCAAATACCAAGAAAATCACCAGTATCGGGCTTATATTCAAAAAATGAGAATTCAGCGATGCAAGCTTCATTGACAATAGTTCGCTTTGGTTCTTTCCTAGACCCCGAGGAAGGGAAAATTCATGGCCGAAGTTTCGTTGACAAAAGCCCTAAAACGATATGGGCAAACACAAGTTATTCACGGTGTAGACCTCGACATCAAAGATGGAGAGTTCTGTGTTTTCGTTGGACCTTCTGGTTGCGGAAAATCAACCCTTCTACGAATGATCGCAGGCTTAGAGGAAACGACTGAGGGTCAAATTTTTATCGGGACAAACGATGTCACAGATGTTGACCCAGCAGATCGCGGTGTTGCGATGGTTTTCCAGTCCTATGCCCTTTATCCCCATATGTCAGTGCGTGAAAATATGGGCTTTGGGTTGAAAATGAACAATGTCGCCAAAGAGGAAATCGAAGCCAAGGTTTCGCGAGCCGCTGATATTCTTCGTCTAGAGCCTTACTTGGATCGCAAGCCAAAAGCCCTTTCAGGCGGGCAACGCCAGCGTGTGGCCATTGGCCGCGCGATTGTGCGCGGGCCTGAAGTTTTTCTGTTCGATGAGCCACTCTCAAATTTGGATGCAGAGCTTCGTCTTGAAATGCGGGTGGAATTATCGCGACTTCACGATGAACTGGGCACGACCATGATCTATGTAACTCACGATCAGGTCGAAGCCATGACATTGGCCGATAAGATTGTCGTGCTTCGCGATGGGCATATTGAACAAGTCGGCGCGCCGATGGCGCTTTATGAAAAACCGGCTAATCGGTTTGTCGCTGGCTTTATCGGATCACCCGCTATGAACTTTCTTGATGTGGATGTGACCACCACGGCCATTAAATTCCCAGGCGTTTCAGGATTAAAACCAACTGCAGCGATGAAGAAACACAAAAAAATCACGCTGGGCATTAGACCAGAGCATTTGAGCATTTCAAAAAATGGGGCTTGGGTCGTTAATTTGATCGAAGAACTCGGTGGCGTAACTTACCTATATCTAACGGGGCCGAATAAAGAACGCGTCACGGCAGAAACACGGGAATATGGTAAACATAAGAAGGGTGATAAAGTGGGGATCTCTTTCAAGATGACCCAAGCCCATGCGTTTTATCCCAAATCAGGACTAAGAAT
>CAZRFT010000148.1:0-4518 GCA_964599255.1 uncultured Neptunicoccus sp.
GTTCCACGGGTCTTTGGGTTTCATTGCCCGCCAAGCGCGATTACCCGAGTTCACACAAACACAAAGGGCCGACGATTTGCGGCCCTACTCGAATAATTGGGTTATGTTCCCCGTGCCTTTTGGCGATTGGTCGCGCGTATATGTCAGAAAGAGTGGGCTGACAAGCGTTGAATCTATGCTTGTGTTGGCCCGAACACAATTTTGCACTAGCGTGGAAATGCGATTTTATCTCATTTTGCTATCGCGTCTCATAAGTGCCTCAGCGGACAAAGCCGTCATTAAATCGAAGGTGATTGACAAAAGATTCAACTTTGTAAATTCTAATTGCGTTGGTTTGACGTCAGGAAAAATGCTTAATTTTAATCCGTTTAGAAAAGACAATTCAAAAAGACAATTTTTGTGGAACTATCTCGACAGCTGCGAGATTGAATTCAGAAAATCTGAATTAGAATTAATCGAGAAATTTGGGCACAGGAATTGCGATTGGACTAAGAATTTAGACTATTGTGAGATTGTCTCTAAAAAACCCTTTATCGATAAACTTTGTCATCCGCTCGTTTTCCAATTCATTCCAAATGAAGGTCGAATGAGCCCCCCCGATACTCTTCAAGGATATGTTAGGGTAGAGAACAACTCTTACGAAAATTTCGAGATAGCAGGCGAGCAATTAGAGCTCCTGCTTGGAAAGGGAAAAGACGTTTCCAGTTCAAATACCCGAAGTACACTGTGGGAATTTGGAACGGCGAGTGTTCGGGCAACTATATTTCCTCCAGATTTGAATAATATATCTCTCAGCCGTCATGATAAGATACAGGGTAGCAAAACAGAGTGTGTTATAGAAATACACCCCGCCTACTACCCGTCACCAACTGAAGCCGAATTGATTGCATTGTCTAATTTTGTTAGGATATCAAGTGGCGGTCGCCCTCCAAGTTTTGATGGCAGACATTTCGTATCAGATACAATTAGGGAGCACGCTCCACTTAATAAATTAAAGCATGTTGGCTATGGGGTGGATTCAAGCAAAGAATATTTCATAAGATTCAGGAACAGTACAACATTAGATATATTTCCAACAAATCAGATTATAGATGTCACCTATTCACAAATTAGACCGGCCAAAGGTCCTGGCGGAATCTACGTAGGTTTAAACTATCGCATATCAGACAAACCCGCTTCAAAGAGGTCTCATATCACGCTGATTGAGGAGAGATACGTTACGAATTTGCATAGAAATACCGCGAAAAAAATAAGCAAATTTTTAGGCGTAGCATTGAAAGAGACTAACTCAGATGACTACTGAACTCCTGTAATTTGGGCTCTAGGCAGACTTTCGATAAACGAAGAGAAAAGAAAGAACCCAAAATCCGAACACCAATGAGTTGCTATTTTAAATCTCGAAAAAGAGCAGCTTTATTTTAATTTTTTCAAATTTTCAAATATAGTTATTTATAATCAATAGCTTAACAAAGCGTCCAACCTTGGACACCCTCACCCCTCCAAAAACCCCAAACACGCCGCCGCAAACTCTTCGGGCAATTCCTCAGGGATCGAATGGCCGCAATCCAGCCCCAAACCGCTGACATTTGTGGCCTTCTCCTCCCACGATTTCTTCACATCAAACAGCTGCCCCACGACCCCATTATTGCCCCAAATCGCCATCAACGGCGTCTCAATCTTCCGCCCCGCATCCGCCTCATCATATTCCAAATCAATCCCTGCCGCCGCGCGGTAATCCTCGCACACGGCATGGATGCCCGCGGGGTCGTTGTAGCACCGGAAATACTCGGCAATCACCTCTTCCTCGACCGATCCTTTGACCGCCATTTGCGCATCAATATGTTTGCGCAGAAAATTTTCCGTATCGGCCAGCATTAAGCTTTCGGGCAGATCATAGGGCTGGATAAAGAAGAACCACCAGAAATAGCGCCGTGCGAATTCCATATCAGTCTGGGCATACATCGTGGCGGTCGGCGCGATATCGACGACGATCATTTTTTCCAACGCATTTGGATGATCCAGCGCCAAACGATGCGCCACACGCCCACCACGATCATGACCGATCATAGAAAAACGCGCGTGACCCAGTGCGCGCATCACCTCAATCTGATCCACCGCCATGGTGCGTTTGGAATAGGTGATATGCCTTGGATCGCTTGCTGGTTTATCACTGTCACCATAGCCGCGCAGATCGGGCGCGATGAGTTGATAGCCCGCATCCAAAAACGCGGGCGCGACCTTGCGCCAGACGATGTGGGTCTGCGGATGACCGTGGAGGAGAAGTAGGGGTTTCCCCTGCCCCGCCACCGCGACATTGATCTTAATTCCGTTCGCCTCGATCCGTTGGGTTTCAAACCCTTCCATGAAAGGATCCCGCGCCACTACTTCGCGCCGCTTAGGATCGCATCGGCAACAGCAGTGCCGCATTCGATTGTATTTGCAGGTCCGCCGAGGTCTGCGGTGCGCAACCCTTGTTCGGCCAGCACCAGTTCAATCGCCGCGATCATCGCATTCGCCGCCTCTTGATGGCCCAAATGTTCCATCATCATCGCACCTGCCCAAATCTGACCGATTGGGTTTGCAATGCCTTTACCCGCAATATCAGGGGCAGAGCCGTGGACGGGTTCGAACAATGACGGAAACACGCCTTCGGGATTGATATTGCCTGATGGGGCAATGCCGATTGTGCCGGTGCAGGCGGGTCCAAGGTCGGACAGGATGTCGCCGAACAGGTTCGAGGCCACAACCACGTCGAACCAATCAGGGTGCAACACGAACTGCGCGGTCAAGATATCGATGTGATATTTGTCCACCTTCACATCCGAATAAGCCTTCGCCATTTCCTCGACCCGTTCATCCCAGAACGGCATGGTGATCGAAATCCCGTTGGATTTCGTCGCACTCGTCAAATGTTTCCCGCGCTTCATTGCAAGATCAAACGCATATTTCAAAATCCGATCAACGCCCGTGCGGGTCATGACTGTGTTCTGAATAACAACTTCACGATCAGTTCCCGGGAAGCTGTGACCGCCGCTTGACGAATATTCCCCTTCGGTATTTTCGCGCACGATGATCATGTCGATTTCACCAGGGCTGCGGTTCGCGAGCGGCAGAGGCACACCCGGCATCGCACGCGCAGGACGAAGCGATACATATTGATCAAACTCGCGGCGGAACTGAATCAGCGAGCCCCAAAGGGAGATGTGATCAGGCACCAGCTCTGGCCAACCAACTGCCCCAAAGAAAATCGCATCTGTACCAGACAGCTGATCCTTCCAATCATCGGGCAACATCTGACCTGTTTTTTGATAATAATCGACCGAAGAGAATTCATGCTCTGTGAAATCGAAGCCTAAGTCGAACCGTTTCGCGACTGCGTCCAAGGCGCGGATGCCCTCTGGCACAACCTCTTTACCAATTCCGTCACCGGCGATGACGGCAATGTCCATTTTATTGGAGGTCATGATCCAATCCTTTATGTATTAAGCTTTGCCTCCACCGAGGCTATCGCGGATTGAACGGCCGCTTCAATCGACAAATCGCTAGTATCCAGCAAAAGCGCATCATCGGCTTGCACCATGGGCGAAGCATCCCGTGCCGCGTCTTGGGCATCGCGTTTTTGAAGGGCTTCTAGCACGCCTTCAAACGTGACATCTTCGCCTTTGCCCGAAAGCTCTTCGAACCGACGGCGTGCGCGAATTTCATCGCTGGCGGTGACAAAGAGCTTCACCTCTGCTTTGGGGCAGATAACCGTCCCAATATCGCGACCATCCATGACCGCCCCGCCTTCGCGCCGTGCGAAGCTTTTTTGAAATTCGACCAAAGCCGCGCGCACCTGTGGGATGACAGCAACTTTGGACGCGGCTTGCGCAACTTCGATTGTGCGCAGGTCGGTTGCATCGAGATCTTCGGGCACTAGCTCTTTGGCCATTTGTTCCGCGACCTCTGGATAGAAACCCGTTCGCGTATACGCGAGTGCCTTCTTGCCTACCGCACGATAGAGAAGCCCCGTATCAAGATGTGCAAAACCGAAATGTTTAGCGATGGCCTTGGCGATGGTGCCTTTGCCAGCTGCGGCTGGGCCGTCTATGGCAACGGTGAATTTCATACCCGCGCGATGTCGGCGCCCAACCCTGTCATCAGGCTTTCAAAAATTGGAAAGCTTGTCGCAATCGGGTTACCGTCATCGATCTGCACAGGCTCCTTGGTGGCCAACCCCATAACCATGAAACTCATGGCAATGCGGTGATCGAGATGGGTGACACAGGTGCCGCCGCCCTTCACGTCGCCCTCTTGACCGTGGACGATCATGAAATCTGGGCCTTCTTCAACCGCCACGCCGTTTGCTTCCAGCCCGCGTGCCATGGCGTCAATACGATCAGATTCCTTCACGCGAAGCTCTTTGACCCCGTGCATTTCTGTTTTGCCGGAGGCGAAGCTCGCGACCACCGACAGGATCGGGTATTCGTCGATCATAGACGCGGCGCGCTCGGGCGGCACTTCGATGCCTTTGAGCGC
>CAZRFT010000149.1:0-6091 GCA_964599255.1 uncultured Neptunicoccus sp.
GACACCGATGCGATCACACATTTGCCGAATAACGGGCAGATCGTGCGAGATGAAAAGCAGGGTTAGATTCAGCTGCTCTTGCAAGTCTTTAAGCAGGTTCAGAATTTGTGCCTGGATTGAGACATCAAGCGCGCTGGTTGGTTCATCGCAAATCAAAAAGCGCGGGCGCGTGGCAAGGGCGCGTGCGATTGAAATCCGCTGGCGTTGGCCGCCTGAGAATTCATGTGGATATTTGCGAGCGGCGTCTTTGCCCAGGCCCACAAGTTCCAAAAGGTCCATCACCACGCCTTCGCGTTCTGTGCTGTCTTTGGCTAGATTGTTCACGACCATCGGTTCAGCCACGATGGTGCTGACCTTCATGCGTCCGTTTAGGGAAGAGTAGGGGTCTTGGAACACCATTTGAATGTCTCGGCGCACGCGGCGCCGGTCATTGCCTGTTTTCAACTCCGCCAAATCCGTGCCGTCGAACAGGATGCTGCCTGATGTCGCGGGATGGATGCCGGTGATTACGCGGGCCACAGTGGATTTTCCAGAACCAGATTCACCCACCAAGCCGAAGGTTTCACCAGACTTGATATTGAAATCGATCCCCTTGAGCGCATCAAGGTATTTTCGGTTCCGTTTGAAAAATGCAGTATTGAGCGGGAATTGCTTACGCAGCGCTTTTACATCCAAAAGCGTGCCTTTGGCGTTATCAAACCCATCGCCTTGGCCCAGCCAGTGATTTGAGAGTTCAAATTCTTGCAGTTTGCCACCATCGCTATCGGCCATTGCGACTTTGGGGAAACGTTTGATTTTCTTGTTTGACGGGGGTACGGCGGCGATCAAAGATTTTGTATAAGGCTCTTTGGGCTTTTGCGTGATCTGCTTGGTCTTTCCCGCCTCAATAAGACGCCCCTTAAACATAACCGCAACGCGATCTGCGGTTTCGGCGATCACACCCATGTCGTGCGTGACAAGAATGACGCCCACCTTTTTCTCTCGGCAGAGTTTTTTGATCAACTCAAGGATTTGGGCTTGGATAGAGACATCCAAAGCGGTCGTTGGCTCGTCGGCGATAATCAATTCAGGCTCCGCACAAAGAGCAAGGGCGATGACAACGCGTTGACGCATGCCACCAGAGAACTGATGTGGATATTGTTTTATGCGGGTCGGGGCATCATCGATGCCGACCTGCTCCAAGAGATCAATTGCACGCGCGAGCGCTTGATCGCCTGAGAGGCCAAGATGCTCTTGGATGGTTTCAACGAGTTGAAATTCCACCGTTTCAATGGGATTGAGCGAGGTGAGCGGATCTTGGAAAATCATTCCAATTCGCTTGCCGCGTAGCTTGCGCATTTTTTCGCGGCTGAAGCTGTCGATGCGTTCGCCTTGCAAATGCACCTCGCCGCCAGCCAAGCGGCCGGGAGCTTGCAGCAACCCCATTACCGCGTTTCCGATCGTGGATTTACCCGCACCAGACTCGCCAACAATTCCTAGAATTTCGCCCGCATCTACATGCAAAGTGACTTCATCAACCGCCGTGAAAACACCATGGCGATCTGGAAATTCAACGACCATATTTTTGATATCGAGAAGAGCCATTAGTCGTCCAATTTTGGGTTAAGCGCATCGCGGAGCCAGTCACCCAAGAGGTTAACTGACAAGGCAAGCAGCAAGAGCGTGATGGCGGGGAAGAAGAGAATCCACCATTCGCCAGAGAAGAGGAAACCTTGGCCAATCCGGATCAACGTCCCAAGCGAAGGTTCAGTTGGGGGTGCCCCTACACCCAGAAAGCTGAGCGTTGCTTCAGCGATAATTGCCAATGCCAGCGAGATTGTTGCGATAACCAGCAAAGGAGACAAGACATTGGGAAGAATATGACGAAAGATGATTGCGGCGGGTTTGCGCCCGATTAGAATTGCGGCCTCTACATATTCTTTTTGCTTTTCGACTAGGGCCGCACCGCGGGCGACCCGTGCAAATTGAACCCAATCCGATAGCCCAATTGAGATGATTAGAACCCAAATTGCCATTTGATCCCGCAAATGTATGGGGGTGAAACCTTTGGCGATCCCAAAAATCAACATCGCAACCAATATGGCGGGAAAGGTAAGCTGAACATCTGCGATGCGCATGATGATGGCATCTGTTCGTCCGCCAACGTAGGCCGCGACCAGCCCAAGGGTTACACCAAGCACCATGGCAAAGAGAACGGCCATGAATCCCACGAACAATGATATTCGCATTCCATAGAGAATGGTGGAGAGCATATCGCGCCCCTGATCATCAGTTCCAAGAATAAAAGTGTCGCCCGTAAAGGCATTCGGTTCGCCCGGTTTGGAAAACCCATTCATCAAATTCAGCGTTGAGGGATCGAACGGGTTGAATGGCGCCAATAGGGGCGCAAAAATCGCGGATAGGATTAGAGTGGCCGCGATGAGAGCGGATATCATTGCAACGGGACTTTGGCGGAACGACCAATAGAGGTCACTTTCGCGCGCGCGTTTAATCCATTCCATTAGCCAACCTCCGCTTTGCCGTCGCGCAAGCGCGGATCGATTACTAGATACAGCATATCAACGATGAAATTGATCGCGACGAACATGACCGAGATCATCATGAGATAAGCCGCCATGATCGGAATATCGACGAAATGAATGGAGTCGATGAATAAGAGCCCAACGCCTGGCCATTGGAATACGGTTTCTGTGATGATCGCAAAAGCGATGATTGATCCCAGCTGTAGACCCGTGATGGTAATAACAGGGATCAGTGTGTTTTTCACGGCGTGGCGAAAATTAATCGAACGTTCAGACAATCCACGCGCACGCGCAAAACGGATATAATCTTGGCGAAGGACCTCTGACATCTCAGATCGAACAAGCCGCATTATTAGCGTCATTTGATAAAGCCCAAGTGTGATGGCGGGCAATATCAGGGCTTTCAGCCCCGAGCTTGTTAAAAAGCCAGTGGACCACCAACCAATTTGTACGACCTCGCCACGACCGAAACTTGGGAGCCAACCGAGCTCAACGGCAAAAACATAAATCAAAAGTATCCCGATTAGGAATGTCGGAAGGGACACGCCAATGAGCGATGTGGTTAGGATCACATTTGTCACAAACCCTTTTCGCCGAATGGCGGTGTAAATTCCGAACAAGACGCCGAACACAAAGGCAAAAAGCGCTGATACAAAGGCCAATTCAAGTGTGGCGGGCAGGCGCTCGATAAAGATATCCATAACCGGCCGGCCTTGACGAAAGCTAACCCCAAGGTCGCCTTGAACGGCACGTGTTAAGAAATCCCAGTATTGAACGGGGAAGGGATCGTTAAGACCCAATTGCTCCCTGAGACGTTCGATATCGGCATCGGTACGTTCCTGTCCAAGAAGATTATCGACCGGATCACCCACAAATCGAAACATCGAAAAGGCGACCAGGCCAACAACTAAAAGCACAACAACAGACTGCAAAGCCCGGCGGAGGATGTAAGAAATCACGAGGCTAGAAACTCACATAAAATGAGAGCCCCCAAGATCCTTGGGGGCTCGTCAGATTTAGTTAAACTTGAAGTATTTGAAACGCGCGCGGTCGTCCGGTGCAACAACCGTGTCGACTTTGTTTGCCATACCCCAGTTCAAAACTTGGTGGTGGATCGGTAGATAAATGATCTCGTCCTGAACGGTAGACCAGATATCTCCAATCGTTGCATCACGTGCAGCAAGATCGGTTTCAGATGCAAGGCTGACGATTTTTGCATCAAGATCTGCATTTGAGTAACGCGTCCCATTCCAAGAACCACGCTTCTCTCCTTTGGTGTGAACAAGGAAGTTGAAGATGTATTCTGAATCGTACGTCGGAACACCCCAGCCAAGCATGTAGAAATCTGTTTCCAGATTGCCGATCAGTGGGAAATGCTGTGCTTTTGGAAGCGCATCTAGGTTCACAGTGATCCCGATTTGCGCAAACATACCGACAGCCGCCTGACAGATCGCTTCGTCATTGATGTAGCGGTCATTCGGGCAATTCAGCGTGATTGAGAAACCATCGCCGTAACCTGCTTCCGCCATCAACGCTTTGGCCGCATCGACGTCGGTTGCTGGAACTGCGTCAAGCGCTTCGGTCCAACCATTCACAAATGGTGGCATCGCCACACCTGCTGGAATGGATTGACCACGCATAACAACCTGCCGGATCGCGTCGCGGTTAATTGCGATATTCATCGCTTGGCGCACGCGCTTGTCTGCTAATGGGTTTGCACCCTCTACGCTGTCAGAGCTAAGGTCATCATCACCGACATTCATGCCGAAGAAGATAACACGGTTCTGTGGTGCTTGAATAACTTTTAGATTTCCATCGTCGTCAACACGGCCCAAGTCCTGCACAGGAACGTCTTGGACGAAATCAACCTCGCCAGAAAGAAGTGCGGCAACACGTGTCGCGGCATTCTTGATTGGTGTGTAGTTGATCGTTTTGATTTCCAGTGGAAACTCGCCAATGCCCCAATAGCCGTCAAATGCGGTTAGAACAGTCTTGCTGTCAGGCACCCGTTCGCCAAGAACATATGGACCCGTGCCGTTTGCGTTGCGAGAGGCAAAAGTTTCTTCGCCGCCCTCAAAGTCCTGCACCTTCACGGTGTCATTCGCCTCTGTCCAGCCTTTATCCATGATGTAGATATCATTGAGGTTGGCTGGCAAAATTGGGTTTGGACCGTCGGTGACAATTTCAAATCCATATTTACCAACAGCGCGCACTTCAGTCACAGAAGCCAAAAGCTCTTTCATGTCTGAATCTGGCGTCATGGCACGATTGAAGCTGAAGACCACATCTTCGGAATCAAATTCCGCACCATCGTGGAAGGTGACACCTTCACGTAGTTTGAAAACCCAAACATTTGGATCATCAGCAGAGGGTGCCCATTCTGTTGCTAGTGCAGGAACTTGCTTTCCTGTCATGTCGCGTTGGATGAGTGGTTCATAAATTTGGCTACCCAAAGCATGGGTTGGGCCTTCGTTTTGTGCATGTGGGTCCATCGTCAAGCTGTCGCCAGCACGGGCCCAATTCAGTGTTTCAGCTGATGCAAAGCCGGAGGTGGCCATAAGCGCAGCAAACACTGATAGAGTGAGTTTTCTCTTCATTATAAGACTCCCTGATTTTTTATCTCCGCACGGGGTTGGAGGATGTGCGGATAATCGTGGGAGCTTAGCGATTCTTTAACGCTTTGCAAGCCTAGGCCAATTCGCGGCCGTAGCGTCAATTCGGAGCGGTTAAGTTTCCCCCATCAAATACGGACAGAAGGGGTATTTGGTGAGGTTTTCATAGCCGTCCTCGGTGACCAAAACTTGATCTTCTAGCTTGATGGAAAAGTCGCCACCCTCTGGACTGACCAGAGCTTCGGCGCAAAGGACCATGCCTGCTTGGATTTCGTAGTCGAAGGAGCCGGGCACATATTGATCGGGATAGGCGACAAGTGGCCATTCATCGCACAGGCCGACACCGTGGAATTTGCAACCGTATTTTAGTTTCTGGTATTTGTCGTCCAAGTGATGACCTTCGTGGACAAGATCGTAAATACTTACGCCTGGCTTCAACATGGCCATATTGGTCATGATATGTTCATGGCCGTGCTGCATCGCTTCTATCATGTCAGGCCGTGGTTTTTCATCGCCGATCCACCAAGTGCGCGAGATATCAATGCAGATGCCATAGCAGCCGACCAAATCCGTATCGAAGGCAAGAATTTCATTGTTTTTCAGCCGACGTGGACCGCATTCCTGAAACCAAGGGTTGGTGCGCGGGCCACTTGCAAGAAGGCGCGTTTCGATCCATTCGCCGCCGCGCGCAATATTTGCGCGATGGAGTTCGGCCCAAATCTCGTCTTCGCTCATCCCGACTTGGACAGCATCTTGCATCTCTTTGACAGAGGCCTCGCAGGCGTGGCTTGCGCATCGCATGGCCTTGATTTCATCAGGGCCTTTGATGGCGCGAGCATGTTCGGTTAGTTCTTCGCCGGGAAAGACTTCAAAACCTTGGGCTTCCAGCGCACGCAACCCGTGAAGCATGACTTTGTCAACGCCCAGACGCATGTTCCCGCCGCCATGCTCTGCAAT
>CAZRFT010000150.1:0-6841 GCA_964599255.1 uncultured Neptunicoccus sp.
TGGTCCGCCCGGATATGCCGTTGTGAAGCTTGCGAATTGCGCCGCGGCCTTTGCAAAATCTGATTTTTCAAAGGCCGTCTTGGCAGCTTCAAAATCTTCGCGTTCCGCGACGGTTAACTCCACGCCTGCGGGGATCTCAACCGTTTCGTTTGTATTTTCAACAGGCGCAGTCGGCGTTCCACCCTCAAGTTCGGTCAGGCGAAACTCAAGGTCGCCTAACTTATTCTCCATCTCACCTGCTGTGGTTGTGATGCGATGTTCAAGCTCTTCCATCTGCCCCGTCAGCACCCGAAGCTCATGTTCAATTGCATCAAGTCGACTTAATGCGGGGCCAGAATTTGTGTTGGAAAGGGCCGCGCCATTTTCGACCAACTCCTGGCGAAGACCATCGATTTGAGAGGAAAGAAACTCCAGCTCCAGCTTCATATCGCCAAGCGTGCGTGTGTTTTCCTCTTGGGCAATTGCATGACCGCCCAAGAAAATGGCTAAAGCTGTAATCAGAATCCGCATGATTGCGGTTTTAGCTACCCAAACCCCCTTGGACAACCGTTACCGCACGGCGATTTTTTGACCAACATTCTTCATCCGAACAAACCGCTAAGGGGCGTTCCTTGCCGTAGGTGATGGTCGACAGACGATCATCGGTCAGGCCACGGCTTACCAAATAGGTTTGCACCGCCGCCGCACGACGCGCGCCGAGAGCTAGGTTGTATTCCCGGGTGCCCTGCTCGTCGGCGTGACCTTGGACAACAATCGACTTACCTGGATTGTTCAAAAGCCAATTTGCTTGGGCATTCAAGATTTGCGCCGCTGCTGGGGTCAATGTAGATTGATCAACTTCGAAAAGAACCGTGTCGCCAATTTCTTGATTGAAATACTCCACGCTGGTTGGATCAAGTGCGGAAGTAGAGATACCATCGTTGCCGCTGCCACCGCCCAAGCCATCGCTGTCGCATGCTGCAAGCGTTAGTACAGATAGGGCTGCTAAAGTTAGTTTTAGTCTGCTCATTTTTATCATCCTTTTTATCAAGGCTTCTTATTATTCTGCGGCGCTTCTAGCATGGTTTTTTCCATTCCCAAACGCCTTTATTCTAACAATGTCGACCAAGCGGGATCCGACCCAAACCCGGGAATATTGACCTTTCTTAGATTCCGACCGGTAATATCAACCGACATGATCGACGGCGCACCATCTGCACCAGCACTTTCGCGGAAAAACATAATTACGCGCCCATTGGGCGACCATGTGGGACCTTCATCTAGGAAACTGGCGCTCAGCAACCGCTCATTTGATCCATCTGTGCGCATCACGCCGATATGGAACCGGCCCTGATTGATCTTGGTAAAGGCAATCAAGTCGCCGCGTGGCGACCACACAGGCGTGCCATAGGACCCTTGGCCAAAGCTGATACGTTTTGCCTCGCCCCCATTCGCAGGCATAATGTAAATCTGCTGCTTCCCGCCGCGATCGGATTCAAACACAATTTGCGAGCCATCGGGCGAAAAACTCGGTGCGGTTTCAATCGCCGAACCACTTGTCAGACGTGTTTTCGCACCAGTCGCGATGTCCATTACATAAATATCGGTATTCGCACCTTCGGTCAGGGACATCACCACCTTTGACCCGTCAGGGGAAAAACGCGGCGCAAATGTCATGCCCGGTGTTTCATCCAACAAGCGTTGTTCCAACGTATCCACATTCAACAAAAACACGCGCGGCACGCCCGTTTCATAAGAGGTATAGACGATCTCTTTTGCATTGGGTGAAAAGCGCGGCGCCAGAACGATCGCGTTGCCCTCGGTTAGAAACCGCATATTCGCGCCATCATAATCGGCAACCGCCAATCGTTTAACACGCGCGTTTTTGGGTCCATCCTCTGCGATGAACGCGATGCGGCTGTCAAAATACCCCGTCTCGCCTGTCAGGCGCGAGTAGACAGCATCAGAGACCTTGTGCGCCATGCGCCGCCAGCCGTCACGTGTTCCTTGAAATTGTAGCCCTTTGCCAAGGGGAGCTTGCGCAAAGACATCGAAAAGGCGGAATTGAACCGTTAAATTTTCGCCATCGAGGATCACGTTTCCTGTGACCAAAGCTTCGGCATTGATCGCGCGCCAATCGGCAAATTGTATTGCCGCGTTGAAATCTGAAATGCCCGAAATATGCGCAGATTTAGGGATTTCACGAAAAAGGCCAGAGCCCACCAAATCATTCACAACAACCGCATTGACCTGATCGGCAACCGCGCGCGCGGCTTCGCCGTTGGCACCAAAGTTTGGCGCCGCAAAGGGCATTGGCTCGATCACACCTTCGGTAATCTCGACCCGCAACGCCTGCGCGTGTGCCGTGATCGCCGTTAGTAAGAAGCCTACGAGGGCGGTGAATGTTACAATTATTTTTTTCATCGCTGCACCATTTTTGCAGGGTTAAAGACGATTTCCATTTCCTTCCAAGAGTCATACTTATCCAAAGGAAGGGCATAGGGCTGGCAACGGATCAAGGCGCGTCTTGCAGTTTCAAAGGCCAGTTTGATCTGTTCAGAACTCGCAAACGGTTCAACCAAGCGCGGCTCGCCTTCGATCATGCCTTCAGAGGTCAGGGAGATGCCCAAAACAACAGTGTTGCTTTCATCGTTTTGCATCCCAATCGGCACGTTCCAGCATTGCTGCACCGCGAAAATCAGTCCCTGCAGTTCAACGCCTGATAGTGGTTCGCTGCTTGCCGCCGTTGCCTGATCCTCTGCAATTGCATCTGCCAAAAGATCGCCAATATCATTCGCCGTTTCATTGGTCACGGCGGGTTCCGCAGTTTCCACCTTTGTGGCTACCTCTAGGTCTTTGGGGCGCCCTTTGGGTCGGATCGCTTTGATTGGATTCACAAATCGATCTTCTTTTTCCGCTTCTGTCACAATCTCCGTGGTGGTTTCGCGAACGGCGGTTTTTTCTTGTTCCTCCGCCGGGGCTTCTACTGGCTCGGTTGTTTCCACAGTTGCAGCTTTATTTTCTGTCACTGTGGGCGCGGGTTCTTCTGGTTCTTTAAAAATCTCATTTGACACACGGTCAGCTTGGTTAGGTTTTGCAATTTCGGCTGGTGCATTTTCAATGCGCCCCTGTTGTTCGATATTGGACGCGACACCCAAATCCTCAAGATCACTCGCCCCAACAGGCTCGTTAAGCTCTGCTGGCGTTTCCACAACTACTGGCTCTGATTTTTCCTGAACTTTGGGCTCGGTTGCATCCACCTTATTCATCTCGTCAAATTGCTCGGCAGAGATGATTGCAACTTGGCTTACCTCAAATGGCTTATCAGATTTTGCGCTAAAAAGTGGCCCGCCAAACAGGGCCAGCGCAAAAAAGGTCGCATGCGCTGCAAGGGAAATTTTCATCCCCGTTTGCATCAGTTCGCCCCATCCAAACGTGGCCCGCCACCATCTGTGACAAGCCCAATGTCGTTATATCCACCCGCATTCAGCGCGCCCATGATTTCCATCACAGCGGCATAATTGATCGCCCCATCTGCGCGAAGGAAGATTTTATCGTCAGTTCGTTCTGCGATGACAGCTTGAAGTTTTGGAATAAGATCTTCGCGCTCAATTTCGGTATCTTGGATCATAACCACCCCATCGGCGGTCATGGTGATCGTCAGCGGTTCTTCATCTTCGGTGGGCAATGCATTTGCTGCCGTGTCGGGCAATTCGATGGGTACACCAACGGTTAACAAGGGCGCTGCCACCATAAAGATAATCAACAAAACCAACATCACATCCACAAAAGGGGTTACGTTAATCTCCGCCATCGGTTTGCGTTTCGCGCGAGAGCGACGGCGTTTGCCGCCCCGCTCTGATGTCATAACACCGCCGCCCATCGTCTTAGGTATCCGTTTGCCGTGACACGATTGTCGCAAATTCATCAGCAAAACTATCGTAGTTATTGGTCAGACGATCCGCATCCGCTGATAGTTTATTATAGAAGATAACGGCTGGGATCGCAGCCAATAGCCCAAGCGCGGTCGCAACCAAAGCCTCCGCAATACCAGGTGCAACAACAGCCAAATTTGTGTTCTGTTGGATCGCAATTTCTTCAAACGCATTCTTGATACCCCAGACAGTCCCAAAGAGGCCCACAAACGGCGCCGTCGATCCAACGGTGGCCAGAAAGGTTAAGCCATTATTTAGACGTTCGCTCTCTTTGGTGATTGCCACGTCCATGGATCGGTCGATCCGTTGTTGCACACCAGAGATAAGACCCTCACCTCGATAGCTCCGTTCCCATTCTTTCATTGCGGCAACAAAAATACGTTCGTTCGCCCCTTTGGGTTTATCACCTACGCGTTCGTATAGCTTGTCCAGGGGCTCACCTGACCAGAAGGCCCGATCGAACATATCTGCGTTTCTTTTGGCACGTTTATAATTTATGAATTTTTGGATAATGATCGCCCAGCTCCAGATCGAAGCGACGACCAGAATAATCATGACGAGCTTGACCGTGATGGTCGCCCGCCAGAACAACGCCATAAGCGAAAAATCTGCGGCACTTACCGCATTTAAGACTTCAGTTTCCATGACAACCGCTCTCTGCCATATCGGGGTCGTTTACCAACCCGCTTGTTTTTTTAAAATATAGGAGAAAAATGGGGCGAAAACTAGGGCAAGTGGCGTTTTTTAGTGTTTAGCGGCGAATTGTTGCAACTTATCCCAAATTGCTGTCGGAAGACGGGTCGGTTTACCCTCTAAACTCATACAAACAACGGTTACTTTGGCTTTAAACAGGGTCTCATCACCGCGCATGACGCGTTGGTCAAACACCAACTTCACACCCTTTTGAGGTTCAATTTCAGTCTCAACGACCAAATCTTCCTCAAATTTCGCAGGCGCCACGAAATCGGCATCCAAATGGCGCACCACAAAGACAATGCCTTGGCGCTTCATCTCTGATTGATCAATGCCCGCATCCCAAACAAGGCTAGAGCGCCCGCGTTCGATGAATTTTAGGTAATTGGCATAGTAAACAATGCCAGCCAGATCGGTATCCTCGTAGAATACTTTGATCGGGAATTCATGTTTCATGAATCAAGTCTTTGATCAAAATATCCGCCCGCGCTTTAATGCGAAGGGCATGACTTGGATCGTCCGCAGTATCTGGCATGTTCGCTTCATAGGCCGCTCGGATAACGGCGGCATATTTTGGCTTCACTAGAACCACATTTTTGTCGGGCAGAACGGCCATTGGGCTTTCTTTTGCAAATGCCTTGGGACCAAACATCAAAGTCGAAAGTAAGGTTTCCGTGGCACCTATGACAGAAACGGGGCGTTGTGCGTATTCATCAACAGGTCGAATGATGTTGCAGCAAAACTTGATCGCGTTGTTTTCGTCAAAGGTGAAATAGCGATAGGAAAAGGAATTTGCAGCCTCCATCGCCTTCATTTTTTCACCCAGATTTGGAATTAGCTTATCCAAATCAGGCACATTTTCTAGCTCGCTCCATTCCCGGATAAAAAGCCACATGAAATTTGTGCCCATTTCGGGATCCGTCTCGGCCAAACTGCGGCCGGTAATCCCTGTGGTGGATTTTATGGCCACTTTCAGCGCTGAAAGGATTTCATCGTTCACACCAAAAACAACGGGCGCAACAGGGCGCCCCCAACGCGCAAACTGATAAGAGCCGTCCTCACGGGTAAACAGATCCTTAATTTCTTGTTCAGAGAGCGTTTCGACCATTTTTATTTGCCTTCGAATAAATCCGTTTGGTCGGTCGCTTTCGGCGGGCTTAGCCCTAGATGGCGCCAAGCCTTTTGCCCCAATAGGCGACCTCTTGGTGTGCGCTGTATCAAGCCCTGCTGCAGAAGGAAAGGTTCTACCACCTCTTCAATGGCATCGCGTGCCTCTGACAAGCCTGCTGCGATTGTTTCGACACCAACCGGCCCGCCGCCGTAGTTTTCTGCCATCAGGCTTAGATACCGCCGATCGGCCCCATCTAGACCAAGATTATCAACCCCAAGGCGGGATAGCGCGCCATCCGCAATTTCTTTGGTGATTGATCCATCCCCTTCCACCACAGCGAAATCGACAACACGTCGTAGTAGTCGTCCGGCAATTCTGGGCGTGCCTCTTGCGCGTGAAGCAATCTCCAACGCGCCTTTGTCATCAATCTGTGCGCCCATCAATTTAGCGCCACGAGCAACGATTTTTACCAATTCTTCAGTTTTGTAAAACTCGAGCCGCGTCGGGATACCAAAGCGATCGCGCAGCGGCGTGGTCAGCAGGCCCAACCGTGTGGTAGCGCCCACAAGCGTAAAGGGGGCCAAATCAATCCGAACGCTTCGTGCGGCAGGGCCTTCGCCAATCATCAAATCCAATTCAAAATCTTCGAGCGCGGGATACAGCACTTCTTCAACGACAGGGTTCATCCGATGAATTTCATCAATAAACAGCACGTCGCGTTCTTCAAGATTTGTTAAGATTGCCGCCAAATCACCCGCTTTGGCCAAAACCGGCCCAGAGGTCATTTTGAAATTAACCCCCAATTCGCGCGAGATGATTTGCGCAAGCGTGGTTTTGCCCAAGCCCGGTGGCCCATAAAACAGCGTATGGTCCATCGCTTGCCCGCGCTTGCGCGCACTTTCGATAAAAACCTTTAAATTGGCGCGCGCTTCGGCCTGGCCGATAAACTCATCCAAGCTTTGCGGACGCAAAGCGCGGTCCAGCTCTTCAGCGGTCGCGTTTGGATTTAACTCGGATGTATCATCGCGCATGGGGGAACCCTATCGCTATCTGCCCGCAGGTGCGAGGCGTTTTAACGCCGCTTTAATCAATCCGCTCGCATCCGCATCCGGCAGATCTGCCC
>CAZRFT010000151.1:0-4144 GCA_964599255.1 uncultured Neptunicoccus sp.
AGTTAGAGGCGCAGTTGGAAACCGCGCTCGTCTATCGATCCACGCGATCCCTTTCCTTGACCGGTGCGGGCGAGAAATTGGCGACACATGCCAAAAAGATGTTGGAGGCCGCTGAGGATGGGTTGGAAGAGATCGAAGAGGGCTCGCGCGAACATTCGGGGCGTTTGACGATCACCGCGCCTAGTTTTTTGGCGACGCCTGCACTGACGGATGTATTGATTGATTTTCGTGCAGCCCATCCGAAGGTGGATATATGCATTAACTTTTCGACGCGCATTGAGAACTTGATTGAAAGTGGCATCGATTTAGCAATCCGCGTTGGTGAATTGCAGGACAGCAATTTGCGGGCGCGCAAGCTTTTGGATGGGCATGGGGAGCTCTATGCAGCGCCTTCGTTTTTAAAGGCGCATGGCGAGGCGAAGACGGGGAAGGACATTTCGCTTTATGATGGGAAATGGATTGTCCCCTATCGCATGACAGAGAATTGCTTGCATCACGAGGAGGGCGAAGAAGCGCCTGTGCCGTTTAAGATTGCGGGTGATTATGAAACTGATGGGGCGGAACAGATCTTGCAACTGGCCCTGCGGGGGATGGGGATTGCGTTTATGACATATCTATATGCGGATGAATATGTGGCCGACGGGCGCTTGGTGCGTGTGTTGCCAGGTTGGCATACAGAGCCCACACCCGTTTATGCGGTCTGGCCGCAAAACACGAGCCGTCGAAGCCTGACCAAGCTATTTGTCGATCACCTCGCCGCCTCGGATCTGATTAAGGGCAATAAATAATCTGTCGCAATGACAGAAAAGTTGGTGGACATTGATGCGGGTTCAGGGCTTTTTGTTGAGATCAAATATTTTGCTTAGAACGAGGTTATTTTGTTAAAACGCCTATCTGCCTTTCTCACGCTTTCCCTACTCTTGGCGTTGTCGCAAAAGGCGGTCGCGCAAAGTTTCACGATGAAAGATCGTTTGAAATCGAGACATGATATTGGGTGCGTGAAAGCAGAGGCGTTAAAGCCGATCTATACGCCTGCAGATTTGTCCAAGGCGGTATCGACGTGTAATAAAGAAATGCGCTTCGAAGATGCGTTTCATATCTTTTTTATCTACACAATTTACGGTGGTTATGATGCCGAACGTGTCAAAGACGAAACGGCTAAGGATGCGATGTCGGTTTTGAATTTGCGCATCTTTCATTCGTTGACACCGGAGACGCGCAAGGGGTTCCAAGCAGAAGTAATAAAAATGGCGGATGTGAACAGCCCGCAATATCTTCAAGCCTGCGATCATGCACGCCGTGTTGGTCCGCCTGATTATTATCCCGCCTATATGATCGCGCATGGACGCATGGCGCTTAGTGAAGGGATTGGCGACGGGATGAAAGAGAATTTTGATCCAGAAGAAACTTGGGCGCAGGTCTTTGGGGTGTTAAATGGCTGTGCGCTGGAATAATCATTCCACCACGAATTTTGGTCAAAACGTAGGATAGCGTCGGTGCTGGGATATCCAAAAGCCACAAGCGGCCTTCGGGTTGGACTTTTGGGGGGATCATTCGATCCGCCCCATGCGGGCCATCTTCACATCACGAAATGGGCCATCAAAGAGTTTGGGCTTGATAAAGTTTGGTGGCTTGTCAGCCCAGGAAATCCGCTGAAGCAAAAAGGCCCTGCGTCGATTGAAAGGCGCATGAAGGCAAGCGAGAACCTGACCGAGGACCATCCTAAAATTGTTGTCACGGACTTAGAAAGCCGTTTGGGCACCCGATATACCGCAGAGACATTAGATCGGCTTCAAGAGCTTTATTATGATGTTCGATTTGTTTGGTTGATGGGCGCGGATAATCTGGCACAATTTCATAAATGGGATCGCTGGGATGAAATCATGCATAAAATGCCCATCGGGGTTTTGGCGCGACCCGAAGAGCAATTGGCCGCTGGCTGTTCGCCCGCTGCCCGACGGTTTCGACATGCCCGACTATCAGCCCGCCGCTCTACGGCATTACCCTTTCGTGAAGCGCCTTGTTGGTCACTTTTGACGGGCCCCATGGTCGATATTTCGTCGACAGAAATTCGACAAAGCGGGGCGTGGACGCGGGATTGAAAGATTGACCGCAAGCCCTCTTCGCGGCACTCTTTGCCCTATGAGGGGCTTCCTGATTTATATCTGCATGGTTTTTTGTGCGATCGCATCCGTTGCGAAGGCACAGAATTTCGATGAGCTGATCAAAACCTATTTTCCTTCGGGTGATTATAGCATCGCGCTTTTGGATTTAGAGACCGGCAAAATCGTCAGAACGGGCAAGGCACGCAAGAGCTTGCCACCGGCCTCAGTCATGAAAATTCCAACAGCGCTTTACGCTTTGGAAAACCTAGGTTCAAATTTCAAATTTCGTACACGGGTTTTGATTACAACGTCCAATATCTCGGATGGGATTTTGAAAGGGGATGTGATCCTTGCCGGCGGCGGCAATCCAACGTTGGACACTGATGGATTGGTTCGTATGGCGAGCGATCTTGCAGCATTTGGTGTTCGCCGCGTCGAGGGTGAGTTTTATGTCTATGAAGGCGCGTTGCCGTATCAGCGGTTCTTGGATCCTGGGCAGCTTGATTTTGTCAGCTATAATCCCGCGATTTCGGGGCTGAACCTAAATTTCAATCGGGTCTTCTTTGAATGGAAAGCGGGCGATGGTGGCTACGAGCTGGGACTGTCGGCAAAAACGAAAACCTATAAGCCAACTGTGCGTGGGGTAAAGATTGGCATCGCTGATCGCAAAGGCCCCGTTTACAAATTTTCGGACTCGCAAGGGGTTGAACGATGGTCGGTTGCACGTGAAGCACTGGGCAAAGGGGGTAACCGATGGTTGCCCGTGAGGGACCCCGCGATTTATGCAGGTGAGATATTTAGATATTATGCCAAACAAAAAGGGGTTGATTTGCCCGCGGCAAAAAAGCTGAAGGGCGCGCCCAAGGGCGATGTGATCTCGCTCGATTTATCGGCTACCTTGGATCGACAGCTTCGTTCGATGTTGAAATTCTCGACTAATTTATCGGCTGAAACCATTGGCATGACGGCATCGATTAAGGCCGGCAATAAAGTAACTAAGGTCGCGGATTCCGCGCGTGCCATGCAGGTTTGGTTTGGGACACAGACAGGATCAGCGCCAAAATTGCTTGATCATTCGGGGCTGAATGTAAAATCGCGGATGACGGCTGAGAATATGGTACGGTTTCTTGCCAAGGCGGACGCGCAACGCCTGATTAAACCTTTGTTGAAAGAGGTTGAGCTACGCAACGCCGAATGGAAAAAAGCGCCGCTTGCTGGGACAAAAATAGTCGCAAAGACTGGCACGCTGAATTTCACTTCTGCGCTTGCTGGTTATATTGATAGCGCTTCTGGAAAACGATTTGCATTTGCGATTTTTACGCATGACAGCAAACGTCATGCGGCCATCCCAAAAGATCAGCGCGATCGGGCAACTGGTGCGCGAAGCTGGGCGCGCAAATCTAGGATTTTACAGCATCAGCTTTTACGCGCCTGGGCGTCGCGTTAGAGCACCATATGGCGCGCGCGTGCGCCACGTTCGATTGCAGCGGTGTTGAGGCGCGAGATGTTTAGCTCGTAGCGCGTTTCTTGTAAAAACCGTAGTTCCTCGTCGCGAAGACGCCCGTCAGCCGCGACAAGATCACAGCAAAGCGCATAAGCCGTTTCATAAAGGCGTTCAGGTATGGCATCTTTCACAAGGCCAAAAAAAGCATCCAACCCTTCCTCTTCTTCAAATAGGTCGTAAACCGTTTGGGCAACGGGGCGCATTCGGTCCGAGTTATAGTCGGCAAAAAGGGGAAGGTGGTTCACAATACGCTCGATCGATAGAAGCTCAATCGTCTTGATTTCTTCATCCGAAATCGACGCGGCAACCATCATTCCGACCATGGCGTCTTGTGTATTCCAAATATGTGTCTCGCTATCGGCCATGAAAAACCCCTGAAATTCTTTCTAACATCAATATTGACGGTTTAAGCTTCTATCAATAGGGAGAATGCCGTCCCGTTGCGACATATTAATCATTGAGTTCCTCCCATGTCTGATCTGAAAACCGCTGCATTGGAAAGCAAAGCCTGGCCGTTCGAAGAGGCCCGCAAGCT
>CAZRFT010000152.1:0-3811 GCA_964599255.1 uncultured Neptunicoccus sp.
GTCCTTGGCGCGATGTGTGTAGGTTAACCATCCTTTGGGTGACCAATTTCTGATCCGCAGGCGGGTCGTATTTGCATCGATGGGTTCCATAATGGAAATCGAAAACCCCCATGGGTTCGGGGTAAGGATCGTTGTGGGAAAGAGCATATAGACCCCGCCATAACCGGGCATATCAGCACCAGTCACAACCTTTAGGCCCGACCCCTTGGCGGCGTTTTCGACAAATTGCGGGATGCGGTGTTTGACCCCTTCGCGTTCGGTTGACCACCAAACCATGTGACGTCCGAAGGTTTCCCAGATGTTTTTATCGTGCGTTGGGCCGCCGAGTGTATTCTTGTGCAGATAAGACAGGTGGTAGCCGTCTATCGCGTTTTCGACGAATACCTTCCAATTGCATTTCAACTCGTAAACCACATCATCTGGGTTCTCTTCCATCTCCGCGGCTTCAAGATCGTGGGGCCAAGGCACTGAAGAGAGCGCGTTTTTCCATGTGTCAAAAGGTTCGACAGGTTCGGCTTGGGGGTGCACAAAAACAAGATTTTTAAAGATGCCAACAGCGGCACCAAATAGGGCAACTTTTTTTTTATCCATATCAGGGAAGCACTCACGTTGCGCAGGCACCCCGCGCAAACGCCCGTCGAGATTATAGACCCAGTTGTGGTAGGGACAGACGATGGTTTTACCTGCATTCCCACAGCCTTCCAAAAGTTCGGTACCGCGATGCCGGCAGATATTGTGAAAGCCGCGCAACGTGCCGTCTTGATCTTTCACAACGATCAAGGAATGCGCGCCCGCTTGCACGGTTTTGAAATCACCCGGCTCTTTAAAATCCATGGTGACGCCCGCAAATGTCCAGTTGCGACTGAAAAGCGACGCTTGTTCCCGCGCGAGCCAGTCATCTGAAACATACGCCTCTCTGGGTAGGCGCTGGGTTGGAGTGTCTGACATTTTTGCGGTTGTCTTCATAGGGAATCGCCGTTTTGGTTAATTGTCATAAATGATAAATAATCATAATTGACAATTAATCAAGCAAAGATTAGGTCAGGGTCAAGCGCTGACAAGGAGCCCGATATGGCGACACCCCCAATGACGAAGCCTGGCAAATCTGCTGTGCTTGAGAAAATGAAAGAGCAAAAATGGCTGACGCTTATTGTTCTTCCGGTCTTGTTCATCTCTACCTTCATGGGGATTTATGCATTCTGGGGTGTTTTGTTTATTTTCTGGGGATTGAGTTCGATCCGATCGGGGGATGCATTTGTTGTCGAGCCGATCAGGCGATCCGACGAGCCAGGACTTTTTTGGTTGATTAATTTGATGTGGGTTGTGTTTGGTGTGATCTACATATTGGCGGATCTTTATCCAGAAACTTCCGGTTAATCAGAGACAATCATGCCCCGCCCGAGCCTTGCCCATATCCGAACCGAAGAGATGCTGGATGCATTCATGCGCTGTGTGGCGCGATTTGGCTTGGATGGGTCCACACTAGAGCGGATTTCTGAGGAAGCCGAAGTTGGTCGCCCAATGCTGCGCCACTATCTGGGCAATCGCGATCAGATGGTCGAAAAGCTGATAGCGCATGTGATGGCGAAATTTGAGGCGATGAATGAAGCGCTTTTTTCAAGCCTGCCCGATGATGATCGAGTGTCGGTGTTGCTGGATATCCTTTTTAGTGATGCGGCGCATGAAGAGGATAATGCCGCTGTATTTCAGGCGCTTGTCGCGGCATCGGATCGACATAAGAGCGTTGCAGAACAACTGTTGAAGTTCGTGAATGATTTCGAAGCTGGGATCGCGCGAGAGCTGATGCGCGCCTATCCTAGGGCCGATTTGCAATCCTGTTCCGTTGTGGCAACTGGGATCACGGCGATCTATTTCAATCATGATGCGACGCTGCCCCTTGGGCCCACGTCGCATTGGCGGGAAAAGAGCAGATCGGCGGTCGAATTACTTTTGAAAAGCCTAGGCTGATTGCGCGGCGCGAAGCTTGCGTTCCTCTTCCACAACCTCATCTGGGAATTGACTCATAAAACAACAGCACACCCCTTGGTCGATCATCGTGCGAGGGCCATTAGGGTGGGCGATGTGTTTATAGACGCCGTGACTGTGGCCGTGGCCATCACCGTGGTGGTGATGGTGGTGGCCGTGCCCATGGTGGTGGTGATGACCGTGATCGTGAGAATGGTCGTGGCCATGATCATGCGCGTCTAGATTTTCTTCATCATCGGGGTCGCGATATTCGGCGTGGTGGTGGTGCACCTCTACCTCGCCTTTCGCGAGCCGCTCTTTGAAGCTTTTCATCAGGTCATGGTCATCGACGAAGATGCCCTCTTCGGCTTCGCGCGTGCGTTCGACAAATGTATCGAGTACGTGGTCTTGGTCCGCCAAATAATGTGCTTTCATGAAGGTCACATCGGGCGCACCTTCGGCAACGCGATCTACATAGTTGTAAATCCGATCGATCAGTTTCCCGCTGAAGAGGAAGTAAGGCGCCACGACAATTTTCTTGTAACCAAGTTTGAGCGCCAGTTCCAAACCGCGCCCCACAGATGGGTAGGTGACGCCGGAATAGACGGTTTCTGACCAACCAAAGCCCAGATTTTCGGTGACAATCCGCGTGAGTTTTGCGGCTTCGGCATTTGCCCAAGTGTCCGATGTGCCGCGTCCGACAACTACCAACATGGTGTCATAAAGATCGCCGTCATGGACATGATCAACGCCGAGTGCTTCCAAAATGCGCGCCTCAAACGCACGGATCATTTGGGGGTGTAAGCCAAGCTCGCGCCCATAAGAGACTTTCAATCCGTCGTGCTTGTCTTGGTAGGTTGTCAAAACAGAAGGGATATCATTTTTGGCATGGGTGGCGGCAAAAAGCATGCCTGGGACGGCGACGATATGGTCGACCCCCGCTTCGCGCAGGCGGTCCAAACCCATATGAATATTGGGCGCTGAATATTCCAAGAACCCGTATTCCACAGGGATGTCTGGATAGCGCTTGCGCAAGCCTTCGGCCAATAATGCGAACTCTTCCTCGGCCGATTTTGCGCGGCTGCCATGGCCACAGATCATGATCCCAGTTTTAGACATTTGTGGATTCCTTCTTTTGACGAAGATGTAGATTGATCAGGCAAGATCGGCAAATGCAATTTCGACCTTTTCGCGGGATTTGGCGCCCTTGAAAATAAACGGGACGACCCCAAGTCTATGATCATAGCTATTGGGAGGACATCATGTCTGTAATGAAGGTCATTGAAGTATTATCGGAAAGCCCTGTTTCCTGGGAAGACGCAACCAAATTGGGCGTAAAGAAAGCCGCAAATTCGGTTGAGGGCATCACCTCTGCTTGGGTGAAAGATCAATCCGTGAAAGTGGTGAATAACAAAGTCGAAGCTTTTCGCGTGACGCTAAAGATTACGTTTGAAGTAAAATAGCTTCGGCATCCATTCTCGTTGAGTTAAGGGCAGAACGTTAATTGACGTTTTGCCCTTCGTCATTTTCGTAGTAGCGAGATTTTTTCACGCCCGGCAGTTTGCCAAAGTTTTCCGCAAATCGATCTTCGACAAGGTCCAACACGGTTTCGGTGATCTCGTCGGGTGTGAACTGCATCGGACCAGAGTAGTCCACGGCACCAGGGGCCGGTTTGCGATTGTCGTGGTCAAAGTTCCATTTGCCGCCAGCGGGTTCGTCCCCTTCCATCAGAAGTCCGGTTTTGCGGCGCATATCGCGATAGAACCATTCCATCCGAAGCTCTTTTCGCCCTTCGGCCCAGCGTTCAAATTCCCCGTGCGAGGCAACAAAGCGCGTGTCTTCCAAT
>CAZRFT010000153.1:0-12085 GCA_964599255.1 uncultured Neptunicoccus sp.
GGCGGCCGAATTGGTGCCTGTCTTGCGAAAGTGCCGAATTTTTACTGCATCGGTTTAAACTACCGCAAACATGCAGAGGAAACAGGCGCACGTATTCCGGTTGAACCCATGCTCTTCAATAAAGCAGTCAACACGCTGAGCGGGCCATTTGACGAGGTTCCTTATCCTCGAAACTCCTCTTCGCTTGATTGGGAGGTAGAGATCGGATTGGTGATTGGCCGCACGTGCCGTTATGTCGAGGTGGATGACGCGCTCGACTATGTATCAGGCTATTTCACAACCAATGATTTTTCCGAACGTGAGTTTCAGAAATCGCGCGGCGGTCAGTTTGTGAAAGGAAAATCGGGCACAAATTTTGGCCCCATTGGACCCTATCTGGTGACAGCCGACGAGGTGCCTAACCCAAATGCGCTGGGTTTGACAACGAAGCTTAATGGCAAAACCATGCAAAGCTCCAACACTTCTGACATGATATACGATGTGAAAACCATCGTTTCTAACCTGAGCCAATATATGACGCTTGAAGTGGGCGATATCATCATCACTGGCACGCCAGAGGGCGTTGGTCTGGGCAAGGATCCGCCATTATTCATGAAAACTGGGGATGTGGTAGAGGTTGAGGTCGAAGGTTTGGGCGCGCAGAAGATTACAATTGGCGCGACGGAGTAATCGTTAACCCCGGCCCTTTGTCAGGTGATGTTCTAATTTTGCCCTTACCAAGATCCATTTGGTGTAGAGCTTCGAGTAAGCGCTTGTTTTTCCTACCGTCCTATTTTCAATGGCGTGAAGAGACCTGGTATACGGAGCGTTAGAGGGTATAGGGGATTGATTTTAAACAATAATCCCAAAACGACAGCCTTGTCGTTTACCTACCGTCATGTGTAAAACCACGTGCAAGAAGAATAATGGTCGCGGCTAGCACTGCAATGAAGCCAAAGCTGACCGTAAACCCCCCACGTTCTGTTAAAAAACCAATCAACGGTGGACCCAACAGCATGCCGCCATATCCCAATGTCGCAACTTGGGCCATGGCTTGTCCTGGGGGCAAGATCGGATCATTGCCGGCCCGCGAAAAGGCAAGCGGGAAGATCAGCGCATAACCAAGCCCCATGACGCCAAAGCCGAAGTAAATCAGCCAGAGGTGGCTTGCATTCAGGGCAAGCAACACACCGCATAGTGCCAACAACCCTGATAAGCGGATTGTTTTAACGGGACCCAATGCGCCGACAATTTCACCTGATAGCAAGCGCACGAGTACCATCTTCACGCTAAAGACGGTTAGCCCAAGTGCGGCTTGAGCAGCGGAGGAGGGGACGCGATCAAGGATAAAAAGCGCGCCCCAGTCAAACATGGAACCCTCGCCAATCGAAGAGGCAAACGCGGTTAATCCAACCAGCAATAAGGCGCCTGATGGCCAAGCAATCATAGGGGCTTTGGCTGGGTTTTTGGTGATTTTGCTGTCCCAATCGCTTTGACCGAAAAGGAATAGCAAGACGCCCGTGATCAACGCAAAGCCGATTAGATGCGTTGCTGTGCTGTAGCCCGCACTGATGCTTGCCGCACCAATCGCAGCCCCCGTTCCAGCGCCCAAAGAATAGCAGGCATGGAAACGCCCCAAAATGGGCTTTCCCGAAGCGCGTTCGACCTCTGCCCCCCAAGAATTCATCGCGACATCCATTGCACCATGAGACGAACCAAAAAGGGCGAGCCCCAATCCCAAAACCCATAGGTTTGGAGCAAGGCCGATAACAACCAAAGAAAACACATAATAGGGCAGGGTCCACATCGTCGCCCGTCGCGCCCCAATATTATCCACCAAGCGCCCAGCATAGGGAAAGCTGACAATCGAGCCGATTGCCAAGAGCAATAATAACATGCCCAACGCATCTGCGCTTAAATCAAAGCGGGCCTTAGTATCAGGAATACGCGTAGCCCAGGCACCAAAATAACTGCCATTCACAGCAAAAACGGCAGCAAGCGCAAGCGAAGTGCGCCGCAGGTTAGCCATCTTTTGAGGGGAGTTCGTAAATCCCGCCATTGGCTTTTGACCACTCAAGCGGTGCGTTCAAAAACGCCTCTACTTGATCCAACGCTTCAGGTGAGAAGAGTTTCTGTGCGCGCGCCTCGGCCAAAATATCCCACCATGTCACAAGATAGGTAAGGCGCAGACCATTTTCAGCAAGCATTTCATGCGTGTTCTTGAAAATATCATAGTAGAAGACGACCAAAATATCTTCACAAGTCGCGCCTGCTTTTCGGATGGCTTCGGCAAAGCGAAGTTTAGAGCCGCCATCAGTGGTGAGGTCTTCGACAAGCAGGACATTTTGCCCTTCAAACATATCGCCTTCGATCTGTGCATCACGCCCATAGCCTTTGGGTTTTTTACGCACATATTGCATCGGCAGCCCCATACGATCCGCGATCCATGCGGCAAAAGGGATGCCAGCGGTTTCCCCACCTGCCGCGCTGTCGAATTTTTCAAAGCCGACATGCCGATATAATTTGGCCACCGCAAAATCCATCAAAGCGGAACGTATGCGGGGGTATGAAATCAGCTTACGGCAGTCGATATAAACGGGTGAGGCAAGACCAGAGGCGAAGGTATAAGGCTCTTCGGGTCTGAAGTTCACAGCCTCAATTTCCAAAAACATCCGCGCGGATAGTTTTGCCATTTCTGCATCATCTGGGAATGAATTTTGAAACATCTTTAATACCTCTTTGCTCGTCTGTTGGTCTTTAGCCAAATAAAAAAGGCGCCGCAACGGGCGCCTTTTCTGAATTTCACATTCATTGGGGTTATGCGCGTGCGTTCCCCACAAATTTCCAAATGGCTGGAAGCACAATTGCTGCTGCCAATAGTTTCATCGCATCACCAATTAGGAATGGCGTGATACCCCATTCGAAGGTCTGCGCCCAACCAGAGGCGAATTGCTGTAGCCACAACAAACCTGGGACATAGATCAATACATTACCAATCAGCATCGCAACAGCCATCATAACAACCGAGCGGTCCCAACCTTTGCGCGCAAAATAACCAAGAGCGCCAGTCGCCAGAACATAGCCAACCAGATAGCCACCCGTGCCGCCCATCATGTAAACAAGGCCATTCTTATCCGCAGAAGAGTTCGCAAATACATCAAATCCCAAAGCGCCAACCAACATGTAAGCAAGGATCGTTACCAAACCCAAACGCGCACCATATGCCGCACCAATCGTCAAAACCGCAAATGTACCCATTGTCACGGGAACAGGTGATGGAGGGATCGGAAGTTTGATTTTGGCAGCTACTGCCAAAGCAAATACGCCCAAGATCACAAGCGCGATCCGTTTGATCCAAATTTGATTGCCTTCTGCTTGCCAGAACGCCTCTGCCAAGACTTTATCTTGTGTCGCGATCATGAAATGACCCTCCGTTAAATTTTGCTCGCTTTTATCGAAAATCGGCATTTTGACAAGCCGTATCTGATGAACGCTGTTGTTACATCAGATGAATTCAGCGCGTTTTTCGACCTCTGGTTTTGCGATTTCCAATGCCTCTTTAAGGTCAATACTGTGATCGAAAAGTGCTCGACCGATTACCGCGCCCGTTAGATGCGGGACATATTTCATGCGCGAAATATCATCGAGGCTTCGTGTAAGCCCGCGGGCAATGACAGGGATCTTAGTTTCGCTTGCGATTTGTGTGATGAGTGCCAAGCTGTCTTCAGCTTCGTCCAAGTCGGCATCAATATCGGTGACAATGATTGCCGCAAGCGGGGATTCGTTGAAAGTACGAAGCACATCAGAGGCGGTAAGCGCAGAGGTTTGGCGCCAGCCTTCGCTGACGACAAAACCATTATGCACATCAATCGCCAGCACAATCTGATCGGGATGGCGCATGGCGGCGTCTTTCACAAGTGTCGGCTGTTGGACCGCCAGCGTGCCAATAACTGCGCGGCTAAGCCCCGCATCAAGCCATTCTTCCACAGAAGTAAGCGACCGAAACCCGCCGCCCAATTGCACAGAAATACCCGCGCTTCGAATAATCTCGCGCGTTAATTCCGCATTCTTGCTGTCCCCCTGCAACCCATCGAAATCCGTAATATGAAGCCACTCCGCCCCTGCTTCTGCAAATTGCTGAGCTTTTTCCACCGGATCCACATGCCAAATCTGCGGCTCTTCCATGCGACCCCGAAAAAGACTGACACAGCGACCATTTTGCAATTCGATGAGGGGGTATAGGATCATTATTTCGCGATATTGTTGGTTTCTATGGATAGAATATACGCAATTTTCGAAAATTAAAAAACAGATTTGTCGAACCTAGTAAGCAAGCGATCACATATTGTGATTTGCCCGTTGCAGTTCGTTTGGATTTTCAGATTTCCGCCTGCGCCACCATTGGCCGAGATGTTTGAACGGCACGAAGATTGCATTCACCAAGCCATCATGTGGTTGAATTGCATTTCCATGGGCGTCGCACAAACCAAACTCTAAATGTTCTCTTTCTTTTGGGATGTATAAAGTACCAAAAAGCCAATCAAATACCGAAAATGCTGTTCCAAAATTCTTATTATAGTGCTTCGGATTACGGCTGTGGTGAATTTGATGCATTGCTGGCGATATAAAAATGTAACTCAAAAAAGGTCCATAGCTCAGCCAAATGTGACTATGTCGCAAGTTGCTTCCAGTCGCGTTAAAGATGAATCCAAGTGCGTTTATCCCGACTAATGTTGCTGCATCCATCGAGTTGAACAAAAAAGCGATAAGTATTCCGTCAATAATACCGCCAAATACGGCGAGGAAGAAACGCGACAAAACTCCATATAGAGGATGGCTTCTGTAGTTGGAAATTGGCGTTAAAAATTCAGAACTATGGTGGACAGCGTGAAATACCCAAAGAGGTTCGGTGGTGTGATGAATGCGATGGAAGAAATACGCAAAAAAATCGGCGACGAAAAATAAAATCAACGCGACAATCAATGGATGTACATCCATTCGTGGAGTTTGTCCGCTGATTATACCTGCGGAGTAAAGAGCTCCGATTATTGAGAGGGCAACAAATGCCTTAACGCCGACCGCATTGAATACATCGATAATTCTGAGAATAGCGTTGAATAGAAAGAGTTTTAAATCAGTTTTGACAGAATCTGACCTATAAAATTCTTTTGGAAAAGCGAAACGCCAAAATCCCTCTTTCCGACCTTCATGTTTGTAAACAGCAAATGCGATAAAGATGAAAGCTAGCATATAGCCTGGCCAGAGGCGTGAGCCGGAACCAAGCAATTTATTCAGGTATTCAATGATAACCTGAACAGCGATGGGAAGATCAGCGATAGTCATTAGGGATCAGCTCGTCCCTACTTATTCTAGCATAAAATCCTAATAAGTAGGGACGGTTTTCTTAATTAACCTTCGTCAGGCGGTGGTGGCGAATTGTCATCCTGAGAAGCCACCAGAATGGCTGCTCCGACCAATTATACAATCGGCAACCATGGGGCAGATGATGCCGCTGGTTCGTCCTGAACCTCTGTAATTACAGGTTCTGAAAGATCCCCCGCAATTGCAATCGTTGTTGCGGCAAAAGCAGCGGCAACGGTTCCAATCATAATCTTTTTCATTATTTCCCTCCAGATTATTTCGCAAAATTGCGATGGCCAATTTTACACATGTTTAGCAATACGCAAATAGAGTTCGAAGGGCAGGAAGTTCTAGAGAAGTCGATAGTAAAGAAAAAGAAATTTGGAGCGGGCGATGAGGTTCGAACTCACGACATTTATCTAGGTAAGATGATGCTACCCCTGATCTATGCCCGCATCTAATTGGATAAGGGCCACTCAGGGAGAGCCACTGATCCAGTTTTTGCAAAGAAAAGATGGCTGTCAAGAATTGGAAATGCTTTCTGCAATAACGAGGCAATCTCTCACCTGATTTTACGCTTGAAGCAATCTTCTTTTCGGGGGTGTCAACGATATCCAGCGCGCAGCTTTGGTTTGTGAAATTGTTCGGAGTTCCCTTTAATTGTAGCGTGCGCGCTGCAACTCGTTGGGATTTTTTGACTTACGACGGACCCACCATTGGCCGAGGTGTTTAAATGGTACAAAAACCGCGTTCACGAAACCATCATGAGGTTGGATGGGATTGCCGTTTTTGTCCACGATGCCGAATTCCAGCTCTTCTTTTTCTTTTGGTATGTAAAGCGTGCCAAACATCCAATCGAAAATGGCAAACGCACCGCCGTAGTTTTTGTTCCAATGCCTTGGATCGCGGCTGTGATGGATTTGATGCATGGCAGGCGAGATAAAGATGTAGCTCAAATACGGTCCATAGCTCAGCCAAATATGGCTATGGCGTAGATTGTTACCCGTAATGGAATATATAAATGCAAGAGTGTTGATCCCAATAAGCGTCGCGAAATCAATCGAGGTTACAAACAGTGCAAGAAGTATGCCATCTACTACGCCGAGAAATAATGTCCGAAAAGTTCGCGAGAAAAGTCCATAAATCGGATGGCTTCGATAACGAGATATAGGCACAAGGAATTCTGAACTGTGGTGGACCGCATGAAACACCCACAGAGGCTCGAAGGTGTGATGCAAGCGATGATACAGATAAATCCAAAAATCTGCCGCAACAAATAAAATCAGTGCGACGATCAAAGGATGCATTGATGAAGGGCCTGATGTATTGCCGCCCAACCAGCTAATTATTGTAACCGCAATAAACGCACGACCAGCAATGCTATTGAAAACATCAAATAATTTAACGAAGGAGTTAAACAAAAACAGCTTCACATCTGTCTTGACTGAATCGGAAAAGTAAAATTCCTTGGGAAACAAATATTTCCAAAAGCCAGATTTCAGCCCCTCCATTTTGTAAACCGCGAAGGCAATAAAAACAAAGGCCAAGAGGTAGCCTGGCCACATTCGTGAACCTGTACCAAGCATTATCTGTAAATATTCGAGAATTAGAGTGGCAAACGGCGAAAGCTCTAATGCCTGCATGAGAAAATCCCTGCTATTTGCCGAAAACTTGCTCCGCCACTTATTCCAAAAGGCGGAGCAAAAATTTCATTAATCCTCACAGGATGGGCATTCACTGCCGTTGGCAGCTGCGAAAATGAATGCACCAATCAACAATGGCATCACCCACCATTGTGAACCGCCCGCAACGCTGGCGGCGCCTGGTTCAGATTGTGTGACTATCGGTTCTGGTAATTCCTCTGCCATCGAAATGCTTGACATGGCGATCGAAAGTGTCGCCGCAACAACTATTTTTTTCATAGTTCCCTCCATTAGTTCGGCAACTATGCACGGGATCACTGAATGGTTCAAGACGCATCGGTGCCCTTTGCGGTAACTAATAAGCTGAATTTTGGAAAGATTGGAGCGGGCGATGAGATTCGAACTCACGACATTCACCTTGGCAAGGTGACGCTCTACCCCTGAGCTACGCCCGCATCCGATTGGGTGAGGGCTACTTAGTCAAAGCGTGACAACCCTGCAAGGGGAAAATCACGCAAATAAGTGAAGTTTTTTCTTAGTCAGGCAGCGCCGCTTTGCCCGTCACAGGTGGCGTTGGCGGCAGCGTGAAATCTTCGCTATGCGCGATGATGTTTTTGCCATTGATCAATACAATGCCATAGGCGCCGGGTTCGCGCACCGAAATGCTGGGGTCATCGCTGTCTAGTACCATTGGCATTTGATGGGCTGTGCTTTTATACATAGTGAAGCCGTAGCCATTGATGTGACCAGAGATCGTTCGATGAACATGGCCTGCGAAAATATGGATGGGATGCTCGTGCTTTTCCAAACGCGAAAATAGATCCGCACCATTGGTGAGTTTGATCAGGTCCATGCCCGGGAATCCCACATCAAAGGGTGGATGGTGGATACAAAGGAGTATCGTCTTGCCCTTGAGCGCAGAAAGCGTCGTATCCAACCAATCCAATCGAGCCTGACAAAGCTTTCCTGAATGATGATGATTGGAATAGGGGGGAGCGTCTAGGCTGTCGAGCATAACGATGGCGGTGTCGCCAAGGTCGAGCACGGATTGAATATACCCTTCTTCGGTGCGGGCTTTATTGGGAAATACCTCCAAAAAATGATCGCGACGATCGTGATTGCCTAGCATCAAATGCACTTTGGGCTTTACACCTTTGAGGATGTCATGAAGGACTTCGAACTCCGCAACGTGACCAGAATGGGTTAAATCGCCCATAATGATCAGATGCTCTGCATCAGCGTGGTTGTCGGCTGCATGCGCCAGCGCCTCCTTGAAACGGGCAACCGTATCGATGCCGATAATATCCTTTCCATCCGCACGCAGATGGATGTCGGTCATGAAGAGAAGTTTTTGCAAGGACTGCTCCTTTTTGCCCACAGTTTGTTCGATTTTCCTGAAAAAAGTCAAAAGAACATTCAAAGAACATGCTTCACGGGGGCCATGTTTTTCGCTAGAGAGTGGGGGATGACACAAGATGCCGATATTCCCCTATCCCAACGCGCCATGATGGGGCGTGAACCGGGGTATATGTCGGAGCTTAATGAGCCCCAAAAAGAAGCCGTGGAAACACTGGAAGGTCCCGTTTTGATGTTGGCGGGGGCGGGCACGGGTAAGACCAAAGCGCTGACGACCCGCATTGTTCATCTGCTTGCAACGGGCAAGGCCCGGCCCAATGAAATATTGGCCGTGACCTTCACCAACAAAGCCGCGCGCGAGATGAAAGAGAGGGTCGCCCGCGCCTTAAAACGCGATGTCGAAGGCATGCCTTGGATGGGGACGTTTCATTCCGTTTGTGTGAAGTTGCTGCGTCGCCACGCAGAACTTGTAGGGCTCAAAACCAATTTCACGATACTGGATACCGATGATCAGATCCGGCTGTTAAAGCAGTTGATCCAAGCGCAAAATATTGATGACAAGCGCTGGCCTGCTCGGTTACTTGCAGGCTTGATTGACAACTGGAAGAACCGCGCTTGGACGCCAGATAAAGTTGGCGCGGCAGAGGATCAGGCTTTCGATGGGCGTGGGGCAAAATTATACGCAGAATATCAAGAGCGCCTGAAACAACTTAACGCCTGCGATTTTGGTGATCTCCTCTTGCATTGCGTTACGATTTTTCAGGACAATCCTGATATCCTTGCGCGCTATCATAGCTGGTTCAAATATACCCTGGTTGACGAGTACCAGGACACGAACGTTGCCCAATATCTTTGGCTACGTCTGCTCGCGCAATCTCACAAAAACATTTGCTGTGTGGGCGATGATGATCAATCCATCTATGGTTGGCGCGGGGCAGAGGTGGGCAATATTCTGCGCTTTGAGAAGGATTTTCCGGGCGCGAAGGTTATTCGGTTAGAGCAGAATTATCGTTCTACCCCCCATATCCTCGCCGCCGCTTCTGCTGTCATCGCTGGCAACAAAGATCGCCTGGGCAAAACGCTTTGGACGGAACGGAAAGAGGGGGAGAAAGTCCGCCTGATTGGTCATTGGGACGGCGAAGAGGAAGCGCGCTGGGTCGGTGAAGAAATTGAAGCGATGCAATCCGGCACGCGGGGCATGGAACCGATGGGTCTCGATGACATCGCGATCCTTGTGCGGGCCTCCCATCAAATGCGCGCCTTTGAAGATCGCTTCCTAACCATCGGTTTGCCCTACCGCGTGATTGGGGGGCCGCGATTTTATGAACGCATGGAAATTCGCGATGCCATGGCTTATTTCCGCGTGGCGGTGTCGAACGAGGATGATCTGGCCTTTGAACGTATAGTGAATACGCCCAAACGCGGTATTGGTGACAAGGCGCAACAGATCATTCAGACAACTGCACGCGCCAATGGCGTGTCCCTGTTTGAAGGCGCGCGCATAGTTGTAGCGGATGGTACCATCCCTGCGCGCGCGAAGGGCAAACTTGGCGAATTGATCCAAGGATTTGATCGCTGGTCTATGCTGATCCGCGAAGCTGCACTCAGCCATATGGAAATTGCTGAGATTATCTTGGATGAAAGCGGCTACACCGAACATTGGGTGCAAGATAAAACGCCCGAAGCGCCGGGGCGGTTGGAAAACCTCAAAGAGCTAGTGAAGGCACTGGAAGAGTTTGAAAACCTGCAAGGTTTCCTCGAACATGTCAGCTTGATCATGGATAATGATAGCGCGGATGAAGGAGAGAAAGTCTCGATCATGACGCTTCATGCGGCCAAGGGGTTGGAGTTCCCAGCTGTGTTCTTACCCGGTTGGGAAGACGGATTATTCCCCTCTCAACGTTCCATGGATGAAAGCGGGCTCAAAGGGCTCGAAGAGGAACGACGTCTGGCCTATGTTGGGATCACGCGGGCAGAGGAGCTTTGCACAATTTCATTTGCTGCCAACAGACGGGTTTGGGGGCAGTGGCAAAATTCCATGCCCTCGCGTTTTGTGGATGAGCTGCCGTCCGATCATGTTGATGTTCTGACCCCACCCGGCCTTTATGGCGGGGGGGGCATGCCTGATCCTTACGCCTCTGACCTTGAGGAACGATCCGCAAGTTCAGATGTTTATAACTCGCCCGGCTGGCGGCGTTTGCAAGCCCGCAGTGCGGATCGTGGCCTGTCGCAACCGCGCGAGGCGAAAGGCATCGTGATCGATGCAGAAGCGGTTTCAAGCTACCAAATCTCTGACCGTGTGACCCATCGGAAATATGGCATTGGCACGGTCATTGGAATTGAGGGCGATAAGTTATCGATTGTGTTTGATGCGGGCGGTGCCAAAAAGGTGCTGGCGAGTTTTGTGAACCCTGCGGACGACATTCCATTTTAGATTCACCCAAAAAGAAAACGGCGATGCATACAGGGAGAAATGATGCATCGCCGTTCTTTCATATGCAGCGCGTTTGGGAGGAGGGATGCGCTGCTTCAAGCTGGTTTTGATAAGGGAGGAGGGATTAAAACCAGCGTTGATCTATGAGATGAATATAGCGAGCAGAGCTTACTTAGGTAGAGATAATTTGGCAAAGCCGTTATGCGTTGGGCGCATGGCTATTCTAATAAGCCTTGCGCTGGGCAAAGGTTATTATCCTGCGCCTGTTCATTATTTGCATTGGGACAAAAGAGCTGTGCGTTCCCAACGCGGAAATCCCCAATCGCCTTTTGGCCCTTGGGCGATGTAATCCATTCCGCAAATTTTGCGGCACCTTGCACGTTCACGTGGGGAAAGCGGGTTTGGTTCAACAAAAGCAATCCATAGGGGTTCAAAAGCGCCCTGTCCCGTTCATACAGAACCGTCAGGTTGCTCTTGTTGCCGAAAGAGAGCCACGTGCCACGATCAGAAAGTGTATAGGCTTCTACGGCTGCGGCCATATTCAACGCCGCCCCCATTCCGGCGCCAATTTCGCGGTACCACTCCCCCTTGGGCATGATGCTTGGCGCCGCCCAAAGGCTTAACTCTCGGCTATGGGTTCCGCTTTCATCACCGCGTGAAATAAAAGGGGCTTGGGTTTGGATAAGACGGCTCATGGCGTCTTTCAGATCGGTTGCGCCCTGCAAACCCGCGGGATCATCGCTGGGTCCCACAATGACGAAGTCGTTATACATCACATCAAATCGCTTTGATCCAAAGCCATCATTTAAAAACGCATCTTCAGACGGTCTATGATGGACTAAGAGCGCATCTGCATCGCCGTTTTTTGCAATGCGGATAGCCTGTCCTGTGCCAACAGCAATGACCTTTACCTTGATGCCGGTATCGGCCTCAAACATCGGCAAGAGGTGATCATAGAGCCCAGAATTTTGGGTAGAGGTCGTGGAGGCTAAAATGAATTCTTCAGCCCAAAATGGGGACGCAAGGACTGTCCAGATGCAAATGAGGAGGGCGCGCATTAGTGGGATAAGAACTCTTTGGCTTCTTTGCTTTTGGGCGACTTAAAAAACTTCGCCGCCGCTGTCACCTCACAAATCTGTCCTTGATTGAGAAGGATGATGTGATCCGCAAGCTCTTTGGCTTGTCTGCGGTCATGCGTGATCCATAAAAGCTGTGTGCCTGTTTTTTTGAGGTCTTTAAGGATTTTTTCAAAGGCCGTGGTCGCTTGCGGATCCAGACTTGCGGTGGGTTCATCCATCAACAGCATTTTGGG
>CAZRFT010000154.1:0-2747 GCA_964599255.1 uncultured Neptunicoccus sp.
CCCTGAACGGTTTCGTAACGCGCCATGAATTTGGCAACTGGTGCCGCGCGACCGATCAATTTTTCCCACCAAGAAAGCGAGCGGTTGGGATTAAGCTCGTCTATCGAAAAACCACGAATTGAGGTCACCATTTCGCGCAGGCTTGCCCCTGCTGGGCCCACATCTTTGTTGCGCACACCTGCAAGCATTTCTTGAGAAATTTTCTGTAGCTCTGCTTGGGCCGCAGATCCAAATTCAATGATCGATTGGGTGTTGCCCATATCGATTTCTTTCATGCGGGCATTGATGGCTTTGCCTTGTGCAGGTTTTGCCTCTTCAACGACAATCAATGCGTTTTCGGGTTCGGGCAGCACGGTTGCTGAAACTTTTTCAACTTCTTTCAAAGCCGCTTCGGCCTTTATACGTGTGGATTCAGCCATGGCTCATCTCCTTTAAATTTTGGCGCGGACGCCTTCTCTTTTCAAACGATCACGCAGGACTTCGATTTCGACATCCAAATCGGTGCGATCTTCTAGTAATAATATGTCGCGCTTGTCGCGGAAGCTTTCCTCTAGATCGGAAAGCAATTCTTGATAGTCATCGCGGGCATTGGTTGAACGGTTGTGCTGATACAGATCGGCAAATTTGATGGTCGCATCGCGTGCGCCCTTTAAATAGACCGACAGAAATTTGCGGCTTTGCGTTAGATCACGCGGGTCGTTTTCGATGGTGCGAAACATATCGCGGGCGGCATGGGCGAGCTTTTCGACGCGACGCTCTAGCGGGCGGTCAGAAAACCGACCAGCGGCGTCGATCATTTCTTTGACGAGCTTTTCTGCTTTTTCAACGGCTTTGGCGACACGCTGTTGTTCGAATTCGTTCATCCCTTCCATGCCTTTTTTGCGCATGGGATCGAGGCCGAAACTAACCAAGAAAGCGCCCGTGGCAAGCCCGCCTGCCGCGATGGATTCAATAAGCCCCTGTCCCCAACCAGCGTATGCGCCGATACCGACGCCTAGGCCTGCAAACAGACCACCCAATAGTTTTCTGGGCAAAGCGGGGGGACGAGCAACTTTGCGCATGGCGTAAGCCTCTGCCGCTTCGATGCCGCCACGAAGAAGGATGATCGATAGGAATAGAGAGAGAAAGGCACCCAGCTCCCAGACAAGGCCGATAAGGTCGCCTGCAATAAGCTCGATTATCGCGGCGATCAGCATGGGTAGAATTGCGATAAAAAGGAACCGAGATCTAAATCCGCGTGCCGCCGATTTGATTTTTGGCGGTGTTATGCCTTCGCGTGCGTTTTCAGGTGTACCCGTTGGGCTAAATTTTCCCCCATAGCGTTCCGCCATTAGCCTGCCCCCATCGCACCGATAGAGACGGAAAATATGACCGATACCAAAACGATATAGGCAATCCAGTTTAACCCAGTGGGTTTCATCAAGCCCTCAAATTCATTCAAAGCAGTTAGGCTTGAATATAAAGGCTGTTTGCCGTCTTGCTAGGGGGGAGAAGAAAAATATCTTCCCCCAGATTTTAGCTGTGTTTGGACGAACCTTCGGCATGCATGCCGCGTTCGGCGGATAATTTTTTCTGATAGCCCGTTTGCACAAGTTCCACGAGGACCAAGACAATAACAGAGAAATAGAATGTTGTTTTGGACATCGGCAGCAACTCATATCCAAGGATACGGATCTGTAGGCTGTCATCGTGCATCGCATGTGCCGCGGCCGGACCTGCTTCGCCCAATAGAACCACACCGACAATTAAGAGGATGAAGAGCCCCAACACTTCGTACATACGATTTCGTTCAAGGAAAGACGTGACCCCGTCTGCCAGCACTAACATCGCGATACCAGAAAGAATAATCGCGATCGCCAGGATGGGGAATACATCGGTGATTGCGAGTGCGGAAAGGATAGAGTCGAACGAGAAGATCAGGTTCATTGTCACAATCAACATGATCACCTGGAAGGCGGATTTGCTTCCTTTTCCTTCTACATCATGGCCGAGATGATGGATGGTTAGCATATGTGTGATTTCTTTGAACGCGGTATACATGATGAAAATACCGCCCAAAACAAAGACAATGGTCGAGAAATTCACGCCGCCCGTCAGAATACCGGGGTAGTCAAGAATAAAGAACGGCTCTTTGAGGCTTTCGATCAATTGGATCATCGTGAAGAGCAGAACAATCCGCAATGCGACCGCGATGATTATCCCCCAAAAGCGAACCTGCTTTTGCACAGCTTTGGGCGCGCGTTGCGATTCAATTGAGATATAAAGCAAGTTGTCAAAGCCCAGGACGGCTTGAAGAAAGATCAAGACGCCCAGATTTGCCAGATTTTCGAAAGTAAGAAGGTCGGCCATCATTTAATTCCAGTTAATTTCTTGTCTTTCATTAAGGGCTCCTTTCCTGACCTGCAAGGGTTCCAAAAATCAGTCTTATTTGCGCCGAATCAGTAAAAAGGCTATTTTTCAGGCGGACGAAGCGGGGGCCAATCCCAAACCATAAGGAAGCAGGACCCGAATCCCTTTGTTCCGATTTGAATGAAGGGAATTGTCATGGCTAAGGGAACAGTGAAGTGGTTCAACAAGGAAAAGGGCTACGGATTTATTCAACCTGAAGAAGGGGGGGCAGATGTTTTTGTGCATGTGTCCCAGTTGCATGAAGCGGGGCTTCAAACGCTGTCTGAAAATCAAGCCGTCGAATACGAATTGATTGAAGGAATTGATAATCGGAAAATGGCAGGCTCGATTAAAGCCGA
>CAZRFT010000155.1:0-10020 GCA_964599255.1 uncultured Neptunicoccus sp.
TTGGAAACCAATTCCGAGAATTTTAACACAGATTATTTGAAGTATTCTTCGGCGAATTCCACCGATTCACCCCTTTACGCACACCCTCATTTCCCCTATACGCGCGACCAATCGCCAAAAGGCACGGGGGATAACCCCCAATTATTCGAGCAGGGCCGCAAAGTGTCGGCACGTAGCGTTTGTGTGATACTCGAAAGATCGTCCTGGCGGGCAACGAAACCTACGACCCGTGGAACCAACCATGTGGCCAGACAAAATGACTAAAAGGAACGATATATATGTGCGCTAAAGCGACTATGGAGGAATTCGAAGCCCTCTTGAATGAAAGCTTCGAGATTGACACACCCGATGAAGGGTCTGTCGTAAAAGGTAAAGTCATCGCAGTAGAAGCCGGTCAAGCCATCATCGATGTTGGCTATAAAATGGAAGGCCGCGTTGACCTAAAAGAATTTGCAAATCCAGGCCAAGCCCCAGAAATCGAAGTTGGTGATACGGTAGAGGTGTACCTTGATCGTGTTGAAAACGCGCGCGGCGAAGCGGTTGTGTCCCGCGAAAAAGCCCGTCGTGAAGAAGCATGGGATCGTTTGGAAAAAGCACATGCGAAAGAAGAGCGTGTCGAAGGCGCAATCTTCGGTCGTGTTAAAGGTGGCTTCACAGTGGATCTGGGCGGCGCAGTTGCGTTCTTGCCTGGCTCTCAAGTGGATGTGCGCCCCGTGCGTGATGCAGGCCCATTGATGAATGTGGCACAGCCTTTCATGATTTTGAAAATGGATCGTCGTCGTGGCAACATCGTTGTCTCTCGCCGTGCTATCCTTGAAGAGAGCCGTGCAGAACAGCGCGCGGAAATCGTCGGCAAATTGGCCGAAGGTGATGCAGTTGACGGCGTGGTTAAGAACATCACTGACTACGGTGCCTTCGTTGATCTGGGCGGTGTTGATGGTCTGTTGCACGTAACAGACATGTCTTGGACACGTATCAACCACCCATCAGAAATCTTGGGCATTGGTGAAACGATCAAGGTTCAAGTCATCAAGATCAACCAAGAAACACACCGCATCTCTTTGGGTATGAAGCAATTGTCAGAAGATCCATGGGAAAAAGTCGAAGAGCGTTTCCCATTGGAATCTGTACACAAAGGGACAGTTACCAACATCACCGATTACGGTGCGTTTGTTGAACTGGATTCTGGTGTTGAAGGTTTGGTTCACGTCTCTGAAATGTCTTGGACGAAGAAGAACGTACACCCAGGCAAAATCGTTTCTACATCTCAAGAAGTTGAAGTTATGGTTCTTGAGATCGAGATGGACAAACGCCGCGTATCGCTTGGTCTAAAACAGACACAAGAAAACCCATGGGAAGGCTTCGCGAAGAACTTCTCTGAAGGTGCGGAAGTTGAAGGTGAAGTTAAGAACATCACTGAATTCGGTCTGTTTGTTGGTCTTGAAGGTGACATCGATGGTATGGTTCACCTGTCTGATTTGTCTTGGGAAAAGTCTGGCGAAGAAGCACTTGCTGACTACAAAAAAGGTGACATGGTCAAAGCCAAAGTCATTGATGTGGATGCAGAAAAAGAGCGTATTTCCCTATCTGTGAAAGCACTTGAAGAGGACCCATTTGAGGGCGCAACTTCTGGCGTGAAACGCGGTGCGGTTGTGACTGTTGAAGTAACAGCAATCGAAGATGGTGGCATCGAGGTTGAGTACGAAGGTATGAAATCATTTATCCGTCGTTCTGATCTTTCACGTGACCGCGCAGAACAGCGCCCAGAGCGTTTCAGCGTTGGGAACAAAGTTGATGCACGCGTTGTTTCAATCGACAACAAGACACGCAAAATCGGTCTTTCGATCAAAGCACGTGAAATCGCGGAAGAGAAAGAAGCGGTTGAACAGTATGGTTCATCTGACTCTGGCGCGTCCTTGGGCGATATCCTTGGTGCGGCGCTTAAAGATCGCGACTAAGCCGAAAAATAATCTGTTTCAAAAGGGCGGGTCGTTTGATCCGCCCTTTTTCTTTTCGATTCGCGTTGTGGGATAAGATTTCAAAAAATGAGAATATCATTCCCACGATCAGCCCCTGAATCGTTGCCAAATTGCACCAAGAATGCCTAATAACCCCTTGAAATAGCGTATAATTAACAATCACGACCCTAGGCAGATGGGGAAAAATCACCTATGCTTTCAAGCACTGCCAGCTCACGGGGAGAACTGCGCTCATGATCCGTTCGGAACTGATTGAAAAAATTGCAGCCGAAAACCCTCATCTTTATCAAAAAGATGTTGAACGCATCATCGATACAATTTTTGACGAAATTATTGATGCAATGGCCGAAGGCGACCGTGTTGAGCTTCGTGGATTTGGCTCTTTCTCCGTTAAAAAACGCGAGGCGCGTACAGGCCGCAACCCACGCACGGGCGAAAGCGTTCAAGTGGAAGCCAAAGCCGTTCCCTTTTTCAAAACTGGAAAATTACTGCGCGATCGCTTGAACGGCGGCTAAAATTCTATATCTGAAGATCAGCTAGTTCGAGGTTCTTGAAATGCGGATCATTCGCTATGGTTTTCTTTTTATTGTCGGTTTGGCGCTGATCACGCTTGCGCTGGCCAATCGCGGCAGTGTTGAGCTTCGTCTTTTGCCAGAGGGTTTGGCGCATAGCCTTTCGTTTGGCGCCGGGGTTTTGCAGCTCCCACTTTTCCTGGTCATCCTGTTTGGGATTTTGATTGGATTGGTGCTCGGCTTCCTTTGGGAATATTTCCGGGAATACGGATTTCGAGCAGAACTTTCGCAGAGACGTTCAGAGGTGAAACGCCTTGAGCGCGAAATAAAACAAGCCAAAGAAGATGCCGGCGAAGAGCGCGACGAGATCCTTGAGCTATTAGAGAAGTCGTAGCTTATGCGGGTCAAGATTTGCGGTCTAAGCACTAATGAGACAGTGGATGCGGCGGTGGCTGCAGGCGCGCACTATATCGGGTTTGTCTTTTTCGAAAAGTCGCCGCGGCATGTGTCGCTTGCGCAAGCGTCAAAGCTCGCGACTAGAATCCCCAATGGGGTTACAAAAACTGCTTTGGTAGTGAATGCAAGTGATCACGAATTGGATCAAATCACGGATCAAGTTCCGCTCGACCTTTTACAATTACATGGGTCTGAAAGTCCTGCGCGCGTTGAAGAGGTGAAAGCGCGCTACGGGCTTCCCGTTATGAAAGCCATTGGCATTTCGGATGCGAACGATCTTGATGCGATCGATAAATACGCACCCGTGGTCGATCAACTGTTGATTGACGCCAAACCACCCAAAGATGGAAACCTTCCTGGCGGCAATGGGCTTTCCTTTGATTGGCGCTTGATCGCGGATCGGGAATGGTCAGTGTCTTGGATGCTTGCAGGTGGGTTGCAAGCTGACAACGTAGCGGAGGCAATTCGCCTCACTGGGGCTTCACAACTGGATGTAAGCTCTGGCGTGGAATCTGCACCGGGCGTGAAATCGTCAGAAATGATTGCGGATTTTATCAAAGCGGCAAAAACTGTACGTTAACCCTGTTTTTAGGACACTCGGTTAGACCCATCCCATATTTTATTGGGATTGATCATGACACGTCATGCCTATGTCTTGCCTGAACAGAAATTGGTGGTTTTTTGGACACCAAAAGCAGCGTGCTCTTCCGTGGCGGATGCAGTCGCAAGGTGTCTATTTAGTGAACATGAACTAAGTGCATTAAATGGGGATCGTGGGGGGCCGCGCGTTTTGTTGAATGAACGTGGGTATATGAAGCCAGGCCCGGTTGGACGCCGATTTGCAGAGCGCAAAGGGTTTAAATCTATGGCTGTGATCCGCGAACCTTATGACCGCTTGATTTCAGCCTATATCAATAAATTTGTTATCTATAATCACCAACCGATCCTTAGCTATGCAAACATGGAACCTTTTGCCTTCCAGTTTATCCGTGACAATGCCAAGAAATTGGGATTGTCGCGCCGCCCGTCGGTTAGAAACCTTTGGGGTGGATTAAGTTTTCGGCAATTTTGTTCGACAGTTTGTGATATTATTGACGAAACGCCCGAAAAGAGTCGGGTCCTAAATCAGCATTGGAACACGCAAGTTCCAGATAGTTTCATGGCCTCAAATTTCGACTATGACGAAGTTTACATTCTCAAAAACATCAATCAATTTTTTCAAAAGTTGGGAAATCATTCTAAGGTTAAATTGGATATAACAAAACGCAACGTCAGCCCCTACGTCCCAAGCGCACGAGAGAATTTTTGCGATCTTTCTTCGTTAGAAATACTTAAGAAAGAGGGCTTTTCGAAACGTTCCTTCAATGATGCCGGACTACGGCAGCGGGTGCGTGAAAGTTTTTCCGTTGATTACCATTATGTTGCGAAGGCTGTTTAGTCGTCGCAGAAAATCCCACTTCTAGCTTGCGACAATCGTCATTCAGAACGCATCGATTTCCACTGGTCATTCCCCGCCGTAGCGGTTTAGAAGAAGGCCTGTTCTGAAAGGATTTTCCATGGCTTCTGACATGCTCAACTCATACATGACAGGCCCCGATGAAAAGGGGCGATTTGGTGATTTTGGTGGACGCTTTGTGTCCGAAACTTTGATGCCGCTTATCCTCGATTTGGAAGCGGAATATGAGAAGGCTAAAAATGACCCAAGTTTTTGGGCGGAAATGGATCACCTGTGGAAGTATTACGTTGGCCGCCCGAGCCCGCTTTATTTCGCAGAGCGGATGACAGAAGAGTTGGGTGGCGCGAAAATCTATCTTAAACGTGACGAACTCAACCACACGGGCGCCCATAAAATCAACAACGTGCTGGGCCAGATTATCTTGGCGCGCCGCATGGGTAAAACGCGCATCATCGCAGAAACAGGTGCGGGACAGCATGGCGTGGCCACAGCCACGGTTTGTGCGAAATTTGGCTTGAAATGTATCGTCTACATGGGTGCGCATGACGTCGAGCGCCAAGCGCCCAATGTTTTTCGCATGAAGCTTTTAGGTGCCGAAGTGGTGCCTGTGACCTCTGGTCGGGGAACATTGAAAGATGCCATGAATGACGCGCTGCGTGACTGGGTCACTTATGTCGAAGAGACATTTTATTGCATCGGTACGGTCGCTGGTCCGCATCCTTATCCCGCAATGGTTCGCGATTTCCAAAGCATCATCGGCAAGGAAACAAAGACACAGATTATGGAAGCCGAAGGTCGTCTGCCCGATAGCGTGGTCGCTTGTATCGGCGGCGGATCAAACGCGATGGGCCTGTTCCATCCGTTCCTAGACGATAAAAACGTTCGCATCATCGGTGTTGAAGCGGGCGGAAAAGGCGTGAACGACAAGATGGAGCATTGTGCCTCGTTAACCGGTGGCCGCCCTGGCGTTCTTCATGGAAACCGCACATATCTGTTACAAGATGATGATGGACAAATTCTAGAAGGCTATTCAATTTCAGCCGGCCTCGATTATCCAGGCATCGGGCCAGAGCATAGTTGGCTCCACGAAGTGGGTCGCGCGGAATACGTATCTGTCACAGATAAAGAGGCGCTTGACGCTTTCCAATTTGCCTGTCGGACGGAAGGGATCATTCCTGCGCTTGAGCCCTCTCATGCGTTGGCACATGTTCGCAAATTCGCGCCAACTTTACCCAAAGATCATATTCTGGTCATGAATATGTGTGGACGCGGTGACAAAGACATCTTCACCGTCGCCCGCGCATTAGGTTGGGAAATGGATAGCGAATAGCGCGGAAACTACTGCGCTGTGGCAAAATTTGCCCAAATGGAATGAAGCGTTATACTGCCCCCACACTACAACTAGGGGCAGCGAATGTTTCGTTTTGCCGAATTTGAAATCGATGAGGTGAATCGAACGCTTACTGCGCGTGGAAATTCCATCGCGCTGGAACCGAAGGTTTTTGATTTAATCGCCCATCTTGCGGCAAATCCAAATCGATTGGTTACCCGTGATGAGTTGATTGAAACTGTTTGGAGTGGCCGGATCGTATCGGATGCAACCGTTGCCTCTTGCATCAAAGCGGCGCGAAAAGCGCTTGGTGATGATGGCAAACAACAAACCTACATCAAAACTGTACATGGTGCGGGCATACGCTTTGCGGGCATGGTGTCGAACGGGAAAATGCAAGCCGGCGCGCCAAAACTGATCATCTTACCTTTCGAAGTCATAGGCGAAGAGGCGCACCGCGCGGCGGCTGATAAACTCGTCATCACGCTTTCAACCATACTGACACGCGTGCCCTTCGTCGAAATAGCATCGCGCAAGATCAGCTTTGCCTATCGGGATAAACAAGTGACCCCGAGCGAGCTGCGATCAGAGACGGGTGCGAATTATTACGTCGAAGGATCGATTACCTCTTTGGGTAAGGGCGCCACTTTGAATCTAGAACTCGCTGATACAGAACGGGGTTCGCAACGCTGGGCACAGGATTTTTCGTTTGATGATGTGGGCGATCATGAAAAAATCCTACTGGCAGTGTTGCCGCGCCTAGAAGCCGCTTTTGTCGAGACGCTGACCTCTGATCTAAACGCTGTGGGCGAACACGGCCGCAACACGGCGATGCTAATCGAGGCATTGGGAACCCTGTCCATTCGCGGCTGGAAACCCGACAGTTTTGAGCATGTCATGAAACTTCTTGATACTGTTATCGAGGCGGAGCCCGAACATCCCATTGCGCTTGCCTATCGCGCTTTGGTTTTGGGGCTTGCACAACGAGTGGGCATGCTTGTCAAAGGGAACGAGGCAGATGAAGCGAAAGCTTCGGGTGAGGCGGCGATTAAACTTGCGCCAAGCAATTCTATTGTTTTGGGTCTTGTCGGCTGTGCCTTTTCGAATTCCAAAGATTTTGCACGCGGCATTCCGATGCTTAGGAAAGCAATCGATATCAATCCAAACAATGCGCAAGCTTGGGCCTCTTTAGGCTCTGCGTTGCATATGAACGGGAATATCGAAGAGGCGATCCCCTGTTTACAACGAGGGATCGATCAAAGCCCATATGACGCCGTCCGCGCGGTTTGGGGCACGGCGCTGGCCATTGCGTATATGCAAAAGGGAGATCTGGTCGCCGCGAGCAAGGCCGCAGATGCCGCGCATCAGGCAGATTTGAACAATCAAATCCCGCTTTTGGCGCGTCTGGTGATTGAATTGAACTCAGATGAAGAAAGTAATGGCGATACAGCCAAGCTTATCAGACAACTTCATCCTGATATTTCAGAGGCAGAAGTTACCCATCTTTTAGGGCACAAAATGGGTAATTTGGTTTGGGAATGTTTAAAGGCCGCGTAGCTTCCCCATAATTCCCCCAAAAATCCCCATATAGACTTCAAGCGAACAAAGGTTGTTCGACCTATCTCCTCTTCATCAACTGATTGGAGAGTATCAATGACTTACGAAAAAACAGACAACACGACCCCAAAGCTAAAAAGCATTTTTGACTATGGTCTTTTTGGATTGGTAAGGTTCCCGACCATTACGCCAGAAGATGGGGATTACTTTTTGGATACTAACGAAGATATCTAAATTTCGGCCTTTATACCAATTGACCCTGTCCATAACAATTGGGCAGGGCTTCTATTTATTAGAGCCCCTTAGAGGCATAGGCGTGCGCCACCCGATCAATTGCAACCAAATAGGCGGCGATACGAAGGTTATCCACATCCTTGCGGCTACGCCACACTTCACGCATCGATTGATATGATGAGCGCATGGTGTCGTCCAAACCAGAGCGAACCAATTCAAGCTCGCCTGCACCCTTGATATAGTCTTTCTTGAAGTTGTCTGAAAAAGATTTGCCAATCATCGACTCGATCTCGCCGATCAATTTGATATGGCGTTCTTCTTCTTGACGTCGCTGCATGCGTCCAAAACGAATATGGGATAGGTTTTTGACCCATTCAAAATAACTGACTGTCACCCCGCCTGCATTGGCATACATATCAGGAATGGTGATCACACCTTTTTTGTTTAAGACCTCATCCGCGGTTGCGGTGATTGGCCCATTGGCCGCTTCAATGATCAATTTGGATTTGATACGGTCTGCATTCTCTGCATTGATCACACCTTCCATGGCTGCGGGGATCAAGATGTCGCATTCCTTTTCAAGCAGCGCAAAAGAAGGCTCGTGATATTTTCCACCCTTGAAACCTTTGACGCCCCCATTTTCGACAATGTGCTGCTTCAACGCTTCAATATCAATGCCATCATCATTCTCTATCGATCCATCGAATTCCAACACGGCCGTGATCTTGGCACCGTCATCTTCGGACAGGAATTTTGCAGCATGAAAGCCGACATTGCCCAACCCTTGGACGATGATTGTCTTGCCTTCTAACGTACCTTCCATTCCGGCTTCGCGTACGTCTTCGGGATGGCGGAAATATTCGCGCAGGGCATATTGCACGCCGCGCCCCGTTGCCTCCACACGCCCAGCAATGCCGCCCGCGTTTAGGGGCTTGCCCGTTACACAGGCATCTGAATCAATTTCTGTTGTGTTCATCCGGCGATATTGATCGGCAATCCAAGCCATTTCACGTTCTCCTGATCCCATGTCGGGCGCGGGTACGTTTTGGCTTGGGTTAATCAAATCGCGCTTGATCAGTTCATAGGCAAAGCGCCGCGTGATGCGTTCCAGTTCATCCGCTTCCCATTCACGGGGATCGATATGCAAGCCCCCTTTTGAACCACCAAAGGGGGCTTCGACCAAAGCGCATTTGTAAGTCATCAGAGCTGCAAGCGCTTCAACCTCGTTTTGATCAACACTTGTTGCAAAACGAATGCCGCCCTTAACGGGTTCTTTATGTTCGGAATGAACCGACCGATATCCGGTGAATGTGTAAATCTTGCCGCGAAGTTTCACACCAAAATTAACCTTATAGGTGGAATTACAAACGCGGATTTTTTGTTCCAACCCTTCAGGCAGATCAAGCAGGCGCACTGCTTTGTTAAACATAATATCTACGGAATCGCGGAAAGTTGGTTCAGCGGTTTTGGCCATCATAAATTCCTTGGCTATGACTGGAGGTATTGGCGCTAGTCAAACACAGACCCAGAAATCTGACCAGAAAATTATCACAATTATTTTTGAACCTGGTTAGGCGTTTAAATAAAGATCAAAGAGACTGACCTAAATTTCCATCCAAATGGTCACTGGGCCTTGATTCACAAGTGCGACGTCCATATCAGCGCCAAATTGGCCCGTTTCGACCCGAATATCCAAGGCGCGCATATCATCGCAGAACTTTTGGTAAAGACGCGCGCCTTCTTCGGGGTTTGCAGCGGCGGAAAAGCCTGGTCGATTGCCTCGGCTGGTATCCGCAGCAAGGGTAAATTGCGAAACGATCAATACCGCCCCGCCGATATCAACAAGCGATTTGTTCATGCGGCCTTCGTCATCTTTGAATATCCGAAGTTTGGAGATTTTTTGCGCCAGTTTTTCAGACGCCGCATCTTCGTCCCCTTCCATTGCGCAGACGAGAATTAATATGCCTTCGTCAATTGCACCAATCCGCTCGCCCGCGACGGTGACACTTGCCTCGCTTACCCGTTGTACCAATGCCCGCATGCTGTTTTCCTAGTTAAATGTAATCTCAAATTTTGCGCCCGTATCCGAAGGGGCAAGCACGATCTTACCGCTATGCGCAGTTAGGATATTTTGAACGATGGACAACCCCATGCCCGTGCCACCTTTTTCCCGCTTGGTTGTGTAAAACGGGTCAAAGGCTTTATCCGCATCATCTATGCCGGGCCCATCATCATGATACGAAAAACCGTTGGGAAGAGAGCGTAGCGATATCAAATTTGCGCCATGTTCCTCGGAGTTTCGAAGCATCTGGGTCAAGATCAATTCTAATCCCGCTTGGCGCATCGGAATTTCTGCGGCTCCGTCTGATATTGAGATTTTCAAACTCGTCTCGCGGTGCAAGAAACCTTGAAGATCTGTCAGATAGCAAAACCCATCATACCGCAACTCTTTGGCGCGTGCGGTTGATTGCAACCCGTCCAAGAGGGCGCGCATGC
>CAZRFT010000156.1:0-17017 GCA_964599255.1 uncultured Neptunicoccus sp.
AAAGCTAAAGAGGTCGAGGCGCCATCTGATGATATGGTGCGGGAGGATATTGAAGAAAAGAAAGCGGCCGTTGAGTTCTTAGAAGAAGAGGACATCCTAGAAGAGCAATATGAAGAGGTAGAGGGCGAAAAACCGGGCCTATTGGGGCGCATTTTGGGCAAAAAGGAAGAGCCCAAGAAAAAGGTTGTGAAGCGTGTCTTTGACGATGCCATGCTTGAAAGCCTTGAAGATCTGTTGATTAGCTCTGATCTCGGTGTGGATACGGCGCTGCGTGTCACCTCCAATATTGCGGAGACGCGATTTGGGAAGAAGACTTCCGTTGCCGATATCAAGGGTGCACTTTCTGCTGAGGTGACCCGCATTATGGAATCCGTTGCCAAACCGATGCCGCTTTACAAAAAGACGCCTCAGGTTGTTTTGGTTGTGGGGGTGAACGGGTCAGGCAAAACGACGACGATCGGCAAACTGGCAAGCCAGTTCAAAGATGCCGGTAAATCTGTTGTCATCGCAGCGGGCGATACGTTCCGCGCGGCGGCCGTTGAACAGTTGCAAATCTGGGGTGATCGGGCAGGGGTTCCGGTGCTGACAGCACCTGAAGGTTCCGATCCCGCCTCGCTTGCTTTTGAAGCGATGACCAAGGCGGAAGAGGATGGCGCGGACTTGTTGATGATCGATACCGCAGGCCGATTGCAAAACCGAACCGATCTGATGCAGGAATTAGAAAAGATCGTTCGCGTCATTCGCAAAAAAGACGACACGGCGCCCCACAATACCCTTTTGGTTTTGGACGCAACTACGGGGCAAAATGCCCTGAAACAGGTTGAGGTATTCCAAGATGTCGCTGATGTGTCTGGCTTGATTATGACCAAATTAGATGGAACCGCCAAAGGCGGTGTATTGGTCGCCCTGGCCGATAAATTTGGCCTGCCCATCCATGCGATTGGTGTGGGCGAGCAGATTGACGATTTGCAAGCTTTCGATCCCGAAGATTTTTCACGCGCCCTAACAGGCACCTAAGAAAGAGATATTATGGCAGACCAAAAACTCGCCCCGTGGGTTAAGCCCGTCTTGGAATTCGGCCCGATCTTGGCCTTTTTTATTGTCTACATGCTCTATCGCGATGAGACGATCCAAATAGGCGCAGAAGCTTATTCTGGTGTTATTGTCGCAACGGTTGCATTCATCCCGCTTTTACTGATGGGGACGGGGTTGCTATGGTATTTGACGGGCGAGCTATCACGATCTCAAATTATAACGGCAGTGTTGGTACTGTTTTTTGGCGGGTTAACGATTTGGCTCAATGATGAGCGTTTTATAAAAATGAAGCCAACTGCAATCTATTTGCTTTTTGCAGGCACTTTGGGTTTTGGGCTTTTGCGGGGGCAATCTTATTTGCGCTACGTTATGGAAAACATGGTGCCGCTCAAAGACGAAGGGTGGATGATTTTGACCAGAAGATTTGCCGCGTTTTTCTTTGCCCTAGCGATCGCGAACGAGGTCGTGTGGCGGTTTCTTTCCACAGATATTTGGGTGAATTTCAAAACCTTCGGCCTACCGATCCTGCTTTTCGCCTTTGTTTTTTCGCAAGCCAAAATATTCGAACGATACAGCGACGAATAAGTGCTAAGCACTTACGACATTCTGGATGCTGCGGGTATCCGTGCCCGGTGCTGCATACAATATCCGAACCAAAAGCTGATCGATATTGATGGTTGGGTTGAAGCTACGTCGATCTAGCTTCGGCGTTCTTACAAACTCCCCCCGTAAAAGCGTGTCCATAATCTCCAGATGATCATAGGGGATATCCACCCAGTTTTGATGTATGAAGGGAAAGCCCTGTCTAATACTGTGATCAGAGGATGCAGATTTTATCAGTTTGAATGGGAAGCGCGGTAAGTTCCGCGCGTCGGCCCCTATAAAATTGTAAAAGCGCGCTTTTTCCCCTGCTTTGCTGGTTAACGCTAAAATCGCATCAGAAATGTATGCCTCTGCATCCAATAGAATAATCCGTTGGAGCGACAGGCTTGGCTGGGTTTCTATGGCACGTAGACAAAGCTGTGCGGCAAGATTATGTGCCATTAGGTGGAGTGGCCTATTCGGCGCAATCTTTCTTAACCCTTGAAGAAAGCCCGCAAAATATGGAACCTCGCTTTCAACGAGATTCTGATTTTTTCTCCATGCCCATTTGGCATCGCATTGCCAACCATAGCCAATTCGGGTGAATTCGGACGCCACCAAGTTGCGGGGTGCAAAGCGGTTTGCCCAGGTGCTTTGCGCCCAAATTGATAGGCCAGTCGAAAAATTGGCGCTGTTCAAATAGAGTGTGTCAACTGGGCGAAAGCGTTTCGATTGTGGAGCAAACCCGCGGCCATGAACCAAAACCACAAGAGGGGCGCCTGTTTGGGTGCCGAGACCTTGTCGTTCGGTCTTTGAAAAGGCGCATTTCTGTCCTTTCTGACGAAACCCTTTATTCGGATTTTGCGACTCGTAATAAATTAGATCACGTGTCGTTTGGCTGGGCTGAGGAAGGATGCGCTCATATTTCATTGTTTTGACTATCTCAAATCGAGATTAAGAATTCGTTTGGAAAGGGCGTTCGCTGGGTCTTGACGCCCTTAATCTTTAAACGCTAAGACTGCCGTACGTGGCGATTTGTTACCGGATTGTGGGCCACGTTAAATATGCCGCTAAAGAGGTCGAGGCGAAGGAAACCCGAACCCCGACTCTTCTAGATCGGGGTTTTGTTTTTAAAGGGCGTTTCGCTTCAGAGGATGACATAAATGGAAAATTGGAAAACACGCACCAAGCTTGTGCATGCAGGCAGCAATCGATCGCAATTTGGTGAGCTATCAGAAGCACTCTATCTCACTCAAGGATTTGTTTACGAAAACGCAGAAGCAGCGCGTGATCGGTTCATCGAAACGGGAGAAGATGAATTTATCTATGCACGCTACGGCAACCCAACCGTGCGTATGTTCGAAGAGCGCATGGCCGCCCTAGAAGGCGCAGAGGATGGGTTTGCAGCGGCAAGTGGGATGGCAGCGGTGTCAGGCACGCTATTTTCGATGTTGAAATCGGGCGACCATATCGTTTCGGGAAAAGCGCTTTTTGGCTCTATCCTGTTCTTGATGACGGAAGTTTTACCGCGCTGGGGGATCGAGGTGACCCTGGTTGATGGGACAGATTTAGGCGCATGGGAAAAGGCGATACGTAAGGATACCAAAGTGGTTTTCATGGAATCCGTCTCAAATCCCACATTGGACGTGACAGATGTTGCTGGCGTTTCAAAGCTTGCGAAGGCAGTGGGTGCGACGGTCGTTGTTGATAATGTTTTTGCGACCCCTGTTTTTCAGAATTCACTGGACCTAGGCGCCGATGTCGTGATCTATTCAACGACAAAACATATCGACGGACAGGGACGATGTTTGGGTGGAATTGTTTTAGGCTCTAAAAAATTCATCCGCGAAGTTTATGAGCCGTTCAATAAACACACAGGCCCCGCATTGAGCCCATTTAATGCTTGGGTCATGTTAAAAGGGCTTGAAACAGTGGCCTTGCGTTGTGAGGCACAGGCCTGCACTGCGGAAAAAATTGTCTGGGCGCTAAAAGATCATGACGCGATTGAGCGCGTACTTTATCCCCTAGATCCTGCGCATCCGCAATTTGATGTCGCCAAACACCAAATGCGTCGCGGTGGAACAGTGGTTTCCTTTGAGCTCAACGGGGGCAGAGAGGCCGCATTTAAGTTTCTAAATGCTTTGGAAATCATCAAGATTTCAAACAATCTTGGCGATGCAAAAAGCCTGGCAACCCATCCAGTCACCACAACGCATAAATCGTTAACGGATCAGGAGCGGGCAGAGGCGGGTATTCGCGAAGGTCTGGTTCGACTATCTGTTGGGTTAGAAGACGCAGATGACTTGATTGCAGAGGTTGAGAAAGCGTTAACGGCAAGTCAGGCTTAAGTCGCAATGGTTTCGGTACGCACGCGATGCGCGAAAACCATAAAATTGAAATGCCGAGCGATATCCAAAAGACGCGAGCTATGACGATGATCTGCGTTCGTTTGCAGTTTCTCTTCGCATATTGATTGCACATGCGCTTCTACGGTCCGGCGCGAAATGCCGTATTTGAGCGCCGCATCTTCGGGCCGAAAACCAGGGACATTCACGATATCGCGGATCAGAAAAACCTGCATGGGTGTTAAGTCCTCGATCGCGTGCAGCCATTGATCCAAGGTGTGATCATCGGCAAATCCGGTGCGATGAAGCCATCCAAGAAGGAATGGCAGCGAAAAATACTCCAATTCCCAGCGATTTGTGTTCGGGCTAAATTTCTTGCCGTTTTGGAGCACATAGGCCATGGAAAGGGATTTGTTCCGATAAAACGGAAGCCCGTAACAAGCACAGCTTGCGTCGCTGACATTCAACTCTTCCAAAACATCGAGGATGTGCATATCCGCGTCAAAACTGCTAACTTGCCGGAGCTCATTAAAGGTTAAAAAACGCCCCCGACCCTTGAGCATCAGAATTCGGTATTTGTTGAACGCATGGAAGAATTTATTGAGCGATTTCAGAGGGTTAAACTCGTCACTATAGGTGAGGAAAAAATGTTCAATGAACTCTCCATCATCGGTGAATTCTTCCCCCCAAATATTTACATAGTCGGGTTTGAAATCTGGTAGCCTCTCACAAACCGTGGCTTTTTGAAATTTAGCGAATTCAATATGAGAAGGGTTATCTAACGCCTCCGTAAACTCATTTCGCAAAAACGTGCGCCGATAGACGCCACTGATGGAATAGTTGCGACGAACCTTGGGTTTGTCGATTTGAACGTCCAATTTTCGCTATCTCCTGGCCGCTGGTTTTGCGAAATTTTAGGTATACTTAAGTATTCGTAACGCCATTCTTTGTCATTTATGAGTTTATACGTAAATAGCACAATTTTCTTTATTTGTCATTCCTTCTAGGGTTGCTGTGTGAGCGATGGGAACAATCGACACGTGAATAGGGTGTGATACTGCCTTCCTCCTGGTTTTCGCGAGGGGTTGCTAGACAGGGATCCATGTGTAGATTGTTTCGCAGAATTCGGCCTCCGGGTTTTGCAACTCCCCCAAATCCATCGCTCACTATCTTCCCCAGTAATGTGCTGAGAATTTGCATAATTCGTCGTAAATTTCTGGTAATTCCCAAATAAACACTTATATGCGTCTCGAACATGGTTGAACCAAGGAGTGCGTGATGAACAAGCACGATCCAGCTATTGACGCCGACATCGATCCCCAGAAACCTTCGAAAGCAGAGGCCGAAGAGGCGGTACGGACCCTTCTGCGGTTTGCAGGCGACGATCCAAATCGTGAAGGTTTGATTGATACACCCTCGCGTGTAACGAAAGCCTATTCAGAATGGTTTCGGGGGTATGACGAAGATCCCCGCATCATTTTGGGGCGCTGCTTTGACGAGGTTGAAGGGTACCAAGAAATGGTACTGCTTAAGAATATCCGTTATGAAAGCATGTGCGAACACCATATGGCACCGATCATAGGGCGCGCGCATATCGCCTACCTTCCAAATGGACGTGTTGTTGGGATATCAAAGCTGGCTCGGATCACCGAAGTTTATGCCAAACGCCTTCAAGTTCAGGAAAAAATGACGGAACAAATCGCGAATGCGATCGATGACGTGTTAACGCCTCGCGGTGTTGCCGTTGTTATCGAGGGCGAACATCATTGTATGGCAACTCGTGGTGTCCACAAATCGGGTGTGAATATGGTGACAAACGCGTTCCGCGGCGAATTCAAGACCGATAAAATGTTGCGTGGCGAATTCATGAACTACGTTCAAGTCGACTAGCCGTTTTGCGGCCGCTTGACAGCCAAACCTAGCTCACCCAAACCTGCAGCATGTTTGATCTTCGACCCGTTCTTTATATCGTTGGGCTTTTGGTATTTGTCCTTGGCACAACGATGCTCATTCCCACGAGCCTAGATATCATAGATGGGAACGGGAATTGGTTTGGTTTTTTCGGTGCATTCTTTGTCACCGTCGGCATTGGCGGGGGCTCGGCCTGGTATTTTCGGCATTCCGAAAAGCGTCTGAATATTCAACAAACATTTATTTTAACCACTGGCATCTGGTTGGTGCTGCCGCTATTCGCAGCGCTTCCTTTTATTTTTGGTGCACCAAGTGCCAGCGTAACCAACGCCGTGTTTGAAGCCATGTCGGGGCTGACAACGACAGGCGCCACGGTTTTTGAAGGGCTAGAAAGCCTCCCTCGCGGGACCCTATTATGGCGCGGCATGTTGCAGTGGTTTGGCGGTATCGGCGTCGTCGTCGTCGCTATGGTTTTTTTGCCCGTCCTTCGCGTAGGCGGGATGCAGATTTTCCGTAGCGAAGGATTTGACACGATGGGAAAAATCCTACCCCGAGCCGCAGAGATTTCGCGATCCATCAGTCAAATCTATTTCGTGCTGACATTTGTGTGCTTTGTTGCTTATTCAATGGCGGGCCTTAATGTGTTCGATGCGCTTGTCCATTCTATGACGACAATCGCAACGGGTGGATTTGCAAACTATGACGATTCCTATGCGTCCTTTAGCGGGAGTGTTGAATATGTCGCATCAGCCTTCATGATTCTCGCCGCTTTGCCCTTTGTCCGGTATATCCAGCTTGTATCGGGCGCTCCGATTGCGATTTGGAAAGACACACAGGTCAGGGGCTTTTTAACCGTCCTCGTTGTCACAGTTTTAATCCTGTCGATTTGGCGCTGGGCCTTCGTTTCTGCCGATGTGGAATTTGCGATCCGCAAAGCGCTATTTAACGGCATCTCAATTTTAACAGGCACCGGCTTTGCCAGCGACAATTACATGCTTTGGGGCGCATTTCCAGTGACGGTCATGTTTTTGATTGGTCTAATTGGGGGGTGCGCGGGTTCAACGACCTGTTCAATCAAGATATTTCGGTTCCAACTTCTCTTCGCTTCGATCTCGACACAGATAAAACGCATTCACTCGCCCTCGGGCATCTTTGAGCCACGATATGCTGGGCGGCGCGTGGAAGAGGATGTCATTTCCTCGGTTATGGCTTTCTTTATGATGTTTTTGATCAGCCTTTCAGTGGTTGCAGTTCTGCTGAGCTTTTCAGGTTTAGATTTCATTACATCGATTTCTGGTGCGGTTGCAGCCCTCGCAAATATCGGCCCTGGGCTAGGCGATACAATTGGACCAAGCGGCAACTATGCGAGTCTTAACGGTTTTGCTAAATGGGTTTTGGCGATTGCGATGCTGATCGGCCGATTGGAGCTTATGGCCGTTTTCGTTTTGCTCACCGCAACTTTTTGGCGCGGCTAAGAGGCGTAATTCACTTCATTGACGCCCTATAGTTGATACAATATTGGGATGGAAACATTCGAGATGTGTCATGGTCGATAAACCCAAATCCTTTCAAGAGATCATTCTGCGCCTACAAAATTATTGGGCGCAAAATGGCTGTGCGATTATGCAGCCCTATGATATGGAAGTGGGTGCGGGGACGTTTCATCCAGCCACAACATTGCGCGCCTTGGGGTCGAAAGAATGGGCAGCCGCTTATGTTCAACCATCGCGCCGTCCAACAGATGGGCGTTACGGTGAAAATCCAAATCGGTTGCAGCACTACTATCAATACCAAGTTCTGATCAAACCAAGTCCACCCGACTTGCAGGATCTGTATCTCGGATCGCTAGCAGCGATTGGGATCGATATGGAAATGCATGATATTCGCTTTGTGGAAGATGACTGGGAAAGCCCAACACTTGGCGCATGGGGACTTGGTTGGGAAGTCTGGTGCGACGGGATGGAAGTGTCGCAGTTCACCTATTTCCAACAAGTTGGTGGCCATGATTGCAAGCCAGTTTCGGGCGAATTGACCTATGGATTAGAGCGATTGGCAATGTATGTCTTGGGTGTTGATCATGTAATGGAAATGCCGTTTAACGATCCTGACTCCCCAATAGCTTTGAAATACGGCGACGTCTTTCGCCAAACCGAGGAAGAATATTCGCGTTGGAATTTTGATGTTGCCGATACAGAAACCCTGCTTCAGCATTTCAAAGATGCAGAGGCAGAATGTGAACGTATTTTGAATGCAGGCCACATTGATCCGAAAACAGAAAAGAAAATCATCATGGCCCATCCTGCCTATGATCAATGTATCAAGGCTTCGCATCTCTTTAATTTGTTGGATGCGCGGGGGGTTATCTCCGTGACAGAGCGGCAAGCCTATATTGGTCGAGTGCGCGCTTTAGCAAAACAATGCGCAGACGCCTTTGTTCAAACCGAAGCCGGCGGGGCAAATGCGTGAAGGGGTCAGTACTAATGGGGATTTTGCTAACAGCGTCGCTGATTGCTGGCGGAGGCTTGTGGTATTCTATTCAAGTCGCACCCTATAACGAAGTCGTTAAACGGGAAACGATTGAGGCGTTTGGTGAAGTAATTGAGGTCGACAACTATCGTGCCATTGATAGTCCAAACTCACCCATCAAATTTCGTGCCTGTTTCGAAGTTCCCGATTGGGGCTTCAATCCAGACGAGGAATATAAGGATGTGGCAACGCCGCTGGTGGCACCTGGCTGGTTTGATTGTTTCGACGCAGAACAAATTCAAAATGATATCTCAACGGGGGAGGCGGTGGTGCTGCTTGCTGGCGCACATAATCCCTTTGGCACCACAACATACATTGCACATTATCCTGACGGGCGCGCCTTTATGTGGCGGCAGCTAAACGAATGTGGCGAGGCTTATTTTTCATCCGATCCCGTTCCAGCGGATTGTCCCACCCCTGACGGCGCCGTGAAACAAGCAGATGTGATGATCGATCCATCGCAAGAGATTTTCAAAATACGCCTTACGCCATTTACAGGTGATGGGGCCGAAGCAATTCTTTTGAATAGCCAGCCCGTCGCTTCTTTCACGTCGGACGGGAAGAATTACCAATCTTGTTTTGAAACCGCATCCTCGCTCGCTTTGTTAACAGAGACCTACATGGTGGCAGAGGACGCGATCCCCGCGGAACCAATTGGGGCTTTGCCTTGCTATGACGCTAAAATTCTTGCGTCAGATATTGCATCTGGGGAAGCAGTCGCGTTTATGGGTGAAAAGAATATTGTTGATGGGTATGACAGACTAGTTGCGATCTATGCAGATGGCAAAGGTTATGCTTGGCATCAAAGGGCAGAATAATGGCAGATTTGCTTTTAGAATTATTTTCAGAAGAAATTCCAGCGCGGATGCAAACCCGTGCAGCGGGGGATTTGAAAAAGCTGATTTGCGAAGGTTTGGCAGATGCTGGACTTTGTTTTGAAGAAGCGCGAGCATTTTCCACGCCACGCCGTTTGACACTCTCTATCACTGACTTAGCAGATGAGAGCCCCGCTATAAGTGAGGAGCGCAAGGGCCCACGCACTGATGCCCCTGATCAGGCGATTGAAGGGTTTTTGAGGTCAACAGGTCTGTCAAAGGATGATCTAGAAGTCAGAGATGACAAAAAGGGCCAAGTTTATTTTGCGATCATTAACAAACCGGGTCGCGCGGCGGCGGACATTATCGCAGAGTTGGTGCCAAATACGATCCGCAATTTCCCATGGCCAAAATCCATGCGTTGGGGTGCGGGCAATCTACGCTGGGTGCGCCCCCTTCATTCCATCCTATGCTTGTTGAGCGAAGGGGCGAAATCAACGCCAGTAAGCTTCGATATTGATGGGATTGAAGCTGGACATTTGACAGCTGGTCATCGATTTCACGCACCAGAATGGTTTTCCGTAAAGAATTTTGAAGATTACAAAAGCGCGCTTCTTAAATCCAAAGTGATTTTGGACGCAGAAGAGCGCGCAGCAAAAATTTGGAAAGATGCTCAAGAAGGGGCATCTAACGCTGGATTGGACATTGTTGAGGACCAAGGTTTGCTGCGTGAAGTCGCGGGCCTCGTCGAATGGCCAGTTGTGTTGATGGGCGAGATTGCTGAAGATTTTTTGGATTTACCGCCAGAGGTTTTGCAAACCTCGATGAGAGAGCACCAAAAATTCTTTTCGGTTCGTGATCCGAAATCGGGTCGTATCGTGAAATTTGTGACCGTCGCCAATCGTGAAACCGCGGATAAAGGTGCAACAATTCTGGCGGGCAACCAAAAGGTTCTTTTTGCACGCCTTTCGGATGCAAAATTCTTTTGGGAAAATGATTTACGCGTTGCCAAATCTGGCTTGGCGACGTGGACAAATAAACTCGCCGATGTGACCTTCCACAACAAACTTGGTACGCAAGCAGAGCGAATTGCGCGGATCGCAAAGCTTGCGCGTGAAATGGCAAGCTGGGTCGGTGCGGATGTCACCAAAGCCGAACGCGCCGCCCTCTTTGCCAAAGCCGACTTAAGCTCTGAAATGGTCTACGAGTTTCCAGAACTTCAGGGTCTGATGGGCCGATACTATGTTGAAGCGTCAGGCGAGGATAAAGATATCGCCGCCGTAGCAGAAGAACATTATTCGCCACTTGGTCCCTCTGATGACGTCCCCATAGCACCGCTTTCCGTCGCCGTATCCCTGGCCGATAAAATTGATACGCTTTCAGGCTTTTGGGCAATTGATGAAAAACCAACTGGTTCAAAGGATCCGTTCGCGCTCCGCCGTGCGGCGTTAGGTGTTATCCGCCTTATATTGGAAAATAACGTTCGTGCTTCCCTGACTGGTATATTCGACAAGGGTTATGCAGGGGCAGATACTGCGGATCTACTTCAGTTTTTCCATGACCGCCTGAAAGTTTATCTCCGCGATCAGGGTATTAGCCACGATGTGATTGATGCTTGTATCGCGATGGACGGGAATGATGACATTGCATTATTGGTTGCGCGTGCGCGCGCGCTTCAAGCATTCTTGAAGACGGATGATGGTGAAAACCTAGTCCAAGGATTTAAACGCGCGAATAACATTCTAAGCGCCGAAGAGGCAAAGGACGGCGTCAGTTACGAACTGGACCCAGATCCAAAACTTGCTGAGAGCGCGGCTGAAAAAACGCTCTTCGCCGCACTTGAAAAAGCAACGCCCTTGATTGCGACCAATGTCAAAAATGAAGCGTTCGATGAAGCAATGCAGGCTTTGGCAGCGCTTCGCGAACCAATCGATTCCTTTTTCAATGCCGTACAGGTGAATGCCGAAAGTGCGATAATCCGCCGAAACCGGCTGTGCATGCTTAATACCATTCGCGTTACCATGCGGAAAATTGCCGAGTTTGACAGGTTGGAAGGCGTATAGACCGGATTTGGGCGAAATTCCGAATATTCGTGCCTAGATTTTGCCTCAATGTTCACTTAAAGCTTTCTTCGGAGCTAGGGGCTCTGTAAGCTAGCGCTTACTTAGGAATGTCATCACCCAACCATTCCTAAGACGAGGTGCGATCGACACGATCGCACCTCTTTTTTTTCTGACCCACTGTTCTTTCACAATTTTCCACGATACTGATCCACTATGGACGGAAGAAAATTGGAATTCGCTGATTGTATCGCGCTTGATGGTTCTGAAGCTGTTGAGCCCCAGATCTATGGTGAGCGTGCCAAAGCGTTGGTCGATTTGCGCAACGCAGACCTTCCGATCCCACGCGCGTGGGCTTTTTCATCTGATGCCGTCAAACGTTTCGCGCGGGGGGAATTCCCGGATCACTGGCCAATCGCAGAAGCTATTTCCGAAGGCATGATGCTTTCGGTTCGGGCAAGTCCCGTCGATCGGCAGTGGGGTGGTCCGAATTCGATCCTATTTTTGGGCATGAATGCCGAAATGCGTGACGAAATGGCCGCACGCGGCAGTGCAGAGATCGCAAATGGCATCTATTTTCGTTTTATCCAACAATATGCCACCAAAGTGGCGAAGTTGGACGGTGAAGATTTTGAAAAATGTTTGGATGAAAATACCACGAAAGGTGTTCCGGATTTTGCGGCTGCAGTGAATGCTGCCCTAATCCATTTTCAATCCGAAATGGACGAACCTTTCCCGCAAGATCCCGATTATCAAATCAAGCAGGCATTGCGGTCGATGGCCTCTGCCTGGAATGCCGCGAGTGCACGGATTTTACGCGAGGCGCGCGGCGCACCCAGTGATGCGGGCCTTGGGTTGATTGTCCAACGCATGGTTTTGGGTCTGGGTGTAGGTGAATTCGGCTCAGGCATCGCGCAATTTGTGTCGCCAATTACAGGGGAGCGGCAGGCGGTTGGCCGCTATCTAAGCCAAAGCCAGGGGCGCGAGTCAGAAGATATGCAAGAAGGTGCGCAATATCTGGCCAAGGACCCACGTGGTCCAAGCCTAGAAGATGTCTGTCCAGAAGCGTTTGATCAACTCAAGGAACTCTCAAAGGCTGCGTCGCGTTTGTACAAGGACGCCATGAAACTCGAATTCACAGTTGAAGATGGGCATGTCTGGCTGCTGGATGCAATCCCAGCCGATCGAAACGGGCGAGGGGCTTTGGCGATTACCGTACGCTTAGTGGAATGGGATATGATCACCAAGGAAGAGGCAGTCCTACGTATGATGCCCCGGCAACTTAACGAGATGCTTCACCCGCAAATCTCGCCCAAGGCAAAACGCGTGCAAATCGCCGAAGGGATCGGCGCGAGTTCCGGCGCGGCCACAGGGCGCGTGGTATTCACGGCAAATGCAGCCGTGGCCGCAGAAGCACGCGGTGAAAGTGCTATATTGGTGCGCCATGAAACTTCGCCCGATGATATCCGCGGTATGCAAAGTTCGGCAGGCGTTTTAACCGAGCGGGGTGGGATTAACAGCCATGCTGCAGTGGTGGCACGAACTTTGGGTCTGCCGTGTATTGTGGGGGCCGAGGACATCGAAATAGATGTCAAAGGAAAGACCATGCGGTTAAGCGACGGAACCGAGCTTACCGACGGGGCAGAGATCACGCTTGATGGCGCGACGGGACAGGTTCTTTGGGGGGCTCCAGAGCTGGTTGAGCCTGATCTGGGCAATGACTTTCAAAAATTCATGGGCTGGGTTGACGACAAACGAACCATGGGTGTGCGTGGCAATGCTGATACGCCCAGGGATGTTCGCCTTGCACAAGGATTTGGGGTGGATGGAATTGGGCTGGTTCGCACAGAACATATGTTTTTTGAGGCAGAACGCCTAACCGTGATGCGGGAATTGATATTCGCAGAAGCTGACGAAGATCGGCAGAATGCTCTCGGTCTGCTTTTGCCTATGCAGCGGGGCGATTTTTACGAGATTTTTGCCATCATGCGCGAAGCACCTGTTTGTATTCGGCTGCTCGACCCACCTTTGCACGAATTTCTTCCCAAAGGCCGCGAACAAATTCATGCGCTTGCGGATGCGACTGGTTTGCCAGTTTCGCAAATTATCGCCCGTGTCGAAGATTTGGCAGAATTCAATCCCATGCTGGGCACCCGCGGCGTCCGTTTGGGTGTCACGGTTCCTGAAATCTATGAAATGCAGGCTCGCGCCATTTTTGAGGCCGCAGCAAAGCTTGCCTCTAGCGGTGTTGTAGTAAAACCTGAGATAATGATCCCGCTTGTTTCAGCCAACCGCGAGGTGGAATTGGTAAAAGCACGCATCGATGCCATCGCAAGTGCCGTCCAATCCGAACAAGATGTAAAACTCCACTACAAGCTGGGCGTTATGGTGGAAACGCCGCGGGCGGCGTTGCGGGCAACCGATATCGCGAAAGCCTCTGAATTTATGAGCTTTGGGACCAATGACCTAACTCAAATGACCTATGGCCTGTCGCGAGACGATGCTGGGCGATTCATGCGGGCCTATGTTCAAAACGAGATATTCGATGAAGACCCCTTTCTGACATTGGATATTGATGGTGTTGGAGAGTTAATTCGCCTTGCCTCTGAACGTGCGCGCCAGGGAAGCAAGAAAATGGTTCTTGGGCTATGCGGCGAGCATGGGGGTGACCCCGAATCTGTGGCATTCTGTCATGAATTGGGCTTTGATTATGTTTCCTGTTCCCCATTTCGTACGCCAATCGCGCGTTTGGCGGCAGCCCAATCGGCGTTGAGTAAACAAAATGTTACAAAGGACTAATTATTAAAAAATTAGTCAATTCTTAGCAATTTTATTTCAAAACCCTCCTGTTTTTCGGATTCGGGCTCTAAATTAATACTAGACAGGTGAAATTTAGGGCACTAAACGCCGCGCCAAAGAACGAAAACGTCGAAATAAAACCGGGAATCGAGCAGTATGAAACGCCTAGCCGCAATGATTTGCGCTGTGGCCATTTTGGCCGCGCCAAATACCGCCCTCGCAGAAGACGCATCAGATAACCTAACGGGTCGTTGGGTACCTTTTGAAGATCTGGAAAACCAAAACCGGGCGAAATCCGCAATTGATGTGCTTGAAGATGAACAAGCAAAGATCAATGAAAAGAAACCTTTCAAATTCACGCTGAATCTAAAGCCTAAGAAAAAGGCGCCCAAGGTTTATGCCGCCATACCCGCAAAAGCGGAGCTAGAAAACCTACCAGCTGCTAACGGTGGAGCAGAGTGGCAGTGTCTTACGGAGGCCTTATATTTTGAAGCGCGCGGCGAAAGTGTTTCGGGTATATTTGCGGTGGCAGAAGTAATCTTGAACCGCCGCGACAGCGCAAAATTTCCAGATTCTATCTGCAAGGTGATTTCACAAGGCGTTCGTAAGGATAGCCGGGCCTGCCAATTCAGCTATAAATGCGATGGGCATTCAGAAGTGTATCATGAAAAAGCCGCGTTACAAAAAGTCGGAAAGATCGCGCAAATCGTTTTAGATCAGCGTGCACCGACATTAACGCAGGGCGCGACCTACTATCATGCAGATTTTGTAAATCCTCGCTGGGCGCGTGGCTTCACCAATACCGCCAAAATCGGCAAGCATCTGTTTTATCGCGGATAAGTAGTTTCCCTTGTAATATAGGGGGGCTGGATATACCTGCTTGCTTGAATGGCAAGGGTTACCTGCGTGGCTCAGAAAAAGAATATTGCATTTGATAGCCTAGAGGCGCGGGCGGAAACGCTATCGAGCGATCCGCTTGACCGAATTGCGGTTCGCGATTTTGTCAAAGAAGTCGAAATCGGCGCCTTTCAATCTGAACGAGGTGTTACTCAAAAAATTCGTTTTAATGTGGTCTTGGAAGTGGCTCGGACGAACGCTACAGCCACCGATGATGTCGACCTAATTCTTTCCTATGACACTATCACGGAAGCGATTGATCATCAGCTTGAAGTAGAGCGCCTTAACTTGCTCGAGACCCTTGCAGAACGAGTTGCCGCGTCGCTTCTAAAACACCCGATGGTTGAACGCGTCTTTATCCGCATTGAAAAGTTGGATCGCATACCGGGGACACTCGGGATCGAAATTGTTCGAAACAAATCAAACACGGATGAATTGAAAATGTCTGGGGATACCAAGGGTTCCGTTAGCGCCGATCCTGCGTTTTTTTTCATTTCTAACGCTGAGATGCAAAAAGCGTTGCTATCCACATGGCTGGACGCGATTGCGAACCATGGAAAACCAGCCCTAATTTGTCTGGAACCAATCGCGCAAACTCTGCCCAGAACTGGTGTATCTCAAGCAGATCACCGCATTGAACTTCTAGGGATTGAACAAAACGCTTGGGCGCTCGCAGGACGAGACAAAAGATGTATTGTCATTGAAACGCGCACTGAATTGGAGCACGCAATTCGAGAAGGTTTGATTGCCGTATGGGCCCCGTCAAAAATGGTGCTCGATGCAATCGATGGGCCAAATTCAGCTGCTACCGCACGGGAATTGGCACGTTGGTTGAGCGGCGAGTTTGGCGGGCAAGATATTTATGAAATTGGAGCCGAAATCTCGAATGAAGGTTTCGTAGCACTCCCTAATACTTCTGTTCTCAATGGATAAGTCCCGATCATATTTTCGCCCTATCGTGCAAAGTGATGGGCTGCGCTCAAAAGAGGCTGTTGTGCTCGCTGGGGGTGCCCATTGGTTTGATCGCGTGGAAATCATAGGGCGGGACCGCCAAAACAAATCTGTTCCCGTCGGCGAGGTGCCGCCGGATGTTTTGGAAAAGCTGTGCGCTCCGCGCACCGATTTTGCCGGGCTTTCCATGGATCACCCAAAGCTAATGGGCGTTCTGAATGTCACACCTGATAGTTTTTCAGATGGCGGTGATCACTTCGATCCCGCGGCGGCTATTCACCGCGGGGAAGCGATGTTTAAAGAGGGGGCAGATATTGTCGACATTGGTGGGGAAAGCACGCGGCCAGGTGCGGATTTTGTTGATAGTGCCGCAGAGATAGGGCGCATTTCGCCGGTTGTTGAGGGGTTGAAGGGTAAGGGCGTTTTATCCATTGATACGCGTAAGTCAGATGTCGCGGATGTTGCCCTTTCTAACGGGACAAATATTTTTAACGATGTGACTGCCCTTAGCTTTGATCCTGCTAGCCTTGGCGTTGCGGCTAAAAACAATTCATATGTTTGTTTGATGCATGCAAGCGGCGATCCCAAAACCATGCAAGATAACCCAGAATATGAAAATGTGGTTCTTGACATCTATGACTACCTAGAGGCGCGTATTCAAACTTGTGAAGAGGCGGGTATTCCACGCGCACGCATCATGATCGATCCGGGCATAGGATTTGGTAAAACCACCGCGCACAATTTGTTACTAATCCGAAAGATTTCGATTTTTCACGGCCTAGGATGCCCTATTTTATTAGGTGTTTCACGCAAGCGGTTCATTGGAGAGCTTGGTAAAGCGCAGGAACCTGCTGACCGTCTAGGGGGCTCTCTTGCGATTGGGCTAGAAGGTTTGCGACAAGGGGTCCAAGTGTTGCGTGTCCATGATGTCGCGCAAACAAAACAGGCCATGCGTCTAATGGGTGCTTTGCAAGAGGACTAAAATGTCGCGAAAATACTTTGGTACTGATGGCGTGCGCGGGCGGGCAAATACCTATCCTATGACCCCTGATATGGCGCTTAAACTGGGTGCAGCTGTGGGCAGTTTTTTCCGCAA
>CAZRFT010000157.1:0-1350 GCA_964599255.1 uncultured Neptunicoccus sp.
CAGTCTAAGCTTTCGGCACGAGACGTTATGTGGGACGTTTTCACTTGGTTGTCGGAACTACCGGCTCCTGCGTTACCTCTCTCTGGTTCGTATCGCCAGTCTCATCTCGGCGAGGAGGCTAGAGACGAGTTGATCAACGAAGGATGGCCAGCCCAGGCTGCAGATGATTTATTCGACGTGCTCGGTAGCTACTTTCGAGGCGAAGACAAGGGAGGAAACCCAGTTCAGGACCTGCTAATGCTGGGTTTCCAGGAATACATGGCTGTCCTGGACGAGGAACTTCACACGAAGCTGTTAGGAGTCAAGGTTGGCTCGCCAGACACTGCGTTCTTCGACACGTCGGACCCATCGCGATCCGTCGATCCAGTGCGGGACGCTGAAATTTTTGACGTCGCCTACGAGGATTTTATAGATTCTCTTGAGGAACGATGGCTGGCTATTAGTCAATCCATGAGTGGCGGAGTATTGGGACAACTCCAACGGTGGAGACAGAGTCTGGGATTACCTTGGAAGACCGACGAAGAGCTGTGCGGGGCTGCAATCTCCATCGATACTCAAGCCTTTAAGAATCTTGGATGCGAAAGCTTGGTAAATTTCGAAACGCTATGCCAAATTCAAGCGGAAGACGTGGCCAAATTCGACCCCCGACTTTGCAAGCAAATCTTTGGGGGTGGTGCTGATTCCAGTAATACAGCCCTGGTGCTAGGCATTACCGTTCCAGTTGTAATTCTGGGTTGTGGATTAATCCTATATTTTATTTTTGTGCGGCAAGAGAAAGAGAGCGACTCTGTATGGAAGGTCAAGGCCTCAGAATTAGAGTTTGACATGGTACAAGGAGAAGATGGGAAGGAGCAACCTCGCGTGATTGGCGCGGGTGGCTTCGGTGTCGTACTCTTGGCCGAGTATCGAGGTACAAAGGTCGCCATCAAAAAGGTCATTCCGCCAGAACTCAGAAATTATTTCGAGAGTTCAAGCAAGAGTGGCTCCAAGAAGTTTCGAACCTGGAATCCATCGCACGACGCAGAAAAAGGAGTTGTGAATCCTGGCCTGCGAAGCGTGGCAGTGCAAAAGACTGAGATATTGTCAACTTCTCCCAAAGCTAGTGTTTCAATGGCAAAGACAGCCAATCAACAGAGAAGATCATACGAAAAGTTGAAGAAAGACTTCATTGTGGAGATGAGGCAGCTGGCCAAACTTCGCCACCCAAACATTACCACTACAATGGGTGCCGTTTTGTCCAGCAAAGAAGAACCGATGCTGATAATGGAGTACATGGAGAATGGATCCCTCTATGATGCCATCCGAGATGACTCCATTGAGCTCACTTCTCAAGATGACCTCCTAACCATT
>CAZRFT010000158.1:0-2179 GCA_964599255.1 uncultured Neptunicoccus sp.
GCCCCCTCACCGTCAGCAATTTTGCCGTCGCTCACCTCGCCGATATGAACAAAGACGCCAGCTTTCTTTTTTGTGTCCGAAATCGTAACCACGCCGCTTTCTGTTTTAAGCACGCCTGCGTCCCCAACCTGGCCACCACTTTCTGCGTAAAATGGTGTCTGGTTCAAAACGATTTCCACCGCGTCGCCTTTGGATGCGCTGTCCTTCACCTCACCTTTGACAACAACGGCCATGATCTGACCCTCGGCTGTTTCCGTATCATAGCCCAAGAAATCGGTCGCGCCGTGCTCCTCTGCCAGATCAAACCAAATTGCCTCATCGGCTGCTTCGCCTGACCCTGCCCACGCAGCGCGTGCTTTGGCTTTCTGTTCAGCCATGGCAGCATCGAACCCATCCACATCAACCTCGCGCCCTTTTTCGCGCAAAGCATCCTGTGTCAAATCAAGTGGAAACCCATAGGTATCATAAAGCTTGAATGCCGCCGCCCCTGGCAATGGCGCATCTTCCGCCAAGCTTCCGAGCTCATCATCCAGCAACTTCAAGCCACGATCCAAGGTTTGTTTAAAACGCGTTTCTTCGAGCAACAACGACTCTTCGATCATCGGCTGCGCTTGGGTTAGTTCTGGATAGGCCTGACCCATTTGCTTCACCAGTGCAGGCACCAAACGGTGCATCACGGGATCCTTTGCCCCCAACAAATGCGCGTGGCGCATTGCGCGGCGCATAATACGACGAAGTACGTATCCACGACCCTCGTTTGAAGGCAAAACACCATCCGCAATCAAAAATGATGTCGAACGTAGGTGGTCTGCAATCACGCGATGATGCACGTTTTGATCGCCATACGGATCAACGCCCGTTGCATTTGCAGAGGCTTCGATCAAATCCTTCATCAGGTCGGTATCGTAGTTATCATGGCTCCCTTGCAGAAGCGCCGCGATCCGTTCCAGCCCCATGCCCGTGTCAATCGACTGCATTTCCAGGGGCGTCATGGAGCCATCTTCGAACATCTCATTCTGCATGAAAACAACGTTCCAAATCTCGATGAAACGGTCCCCATCTTCCTCTGGGCTACCTGGCGGTCCACCCCAGATATGATCACCATGATCATAGAAAATCTCTGTACAAGGCCCACAGGGCCCTGTTGGCCCCATCTGCCAGAAATTGTCGGATGTATCGATACGGATGATACGGCTTTCAGGAACGCCTACCTTCTTCCAAATCTCATACGCCTCATCATCAGTGTGATAGACAGTGGTGTAGAGCTTATCTTTCGGAATTTCGAAATCCTGCGTGATCAGGTTCCAAGCAAAGGGAATGGCATCCTCTTTGAAATAATCGCCGAAACTGAAATTCCCGAGCATTTCAAAAAACGTATGATGGCGCGCTGTGTAGCCAACATTGTCGAGGTCATTATGTTTACCACCCGCACGCACACACTTTTGCGCAGTGGTCGCACGTTTATAATCGCGCGTTTCCTGACCTAAGAAGAGGTTTTTAAACTGCACCATGCCTGAATTCACAAACATCAAGGTGGGATCGTTTCGCGGCACCAAAGGTGAGCTGTCGACCACCTCATGTCCATTCTTTGCGAAGTAGTTCAAAAATGTAGATCGAATTTCGTTAACAGAGGCCATTTTTGTCTCGATTAGTCACGTTTCAAGACGCTTTACCCCCCTCACGAATGACTGTCCACAGTGCATAAAAAAAGGCAGGCCTTGCGCCTGCCTTTTCTATACAATCTCTGAAAGGATTATGCTTCTAGCACATCATCCTCATCTTCCTTTTTCACCTCTTCGATCTCACCTTGCGGCATATCGAAATCAAGCCCATGCGCGGCCCGAATTTTATCTTCGATCTCAAGTGCGATTTGGGTGTTGTCTTTGAGGTAGTTTTTCGCGTTTTCACGTCCCTGACCGATACGCTCATCGCCATAAGAGAACCACGAGCCAGACTTCTCTACGATGCCGGCTGCCACGCCCAAATCAATCAACTCACCGCGTTTGGAAATACCTTCACCATACATGATGTCGAATTCAACCTGCTTGAAGGGTGGCGCCACTTTGTTTTTCACCACTTTCACACGGGTCTGGTTGCCCACAACCTCATCACGATCTTTGATCGCACCGATACGGCGAATATCAAGGCGAACAGAAGAATAGAATTTCAGCGCATTCCC
>CAZRFT010000159.1:0-3208 GCA_964599255.1 uncultured Neptunicoccus sp.
TTTTTGGTTAAGCGCCGCATCTCTAATTTTATCGGTCACGACGAAGGTGTCATCCCGCAAAGCATTGCTTTCTTCGAATAAAAAAATCGCTGCAATCAAAAGTAAAGCCGCAATGGGCATGCCAATCCGCGCAATCTTTACAATTTTCGTATGCCGGTCGTCGCTTCTCAAATTTTATCCTAATGCGCAAAAATATCAAAATCTGGCCAACCCGCCAAATCCAGCGCGGCGCGCATTGGCAAAAATTCAAAACACCCATTTGCCATGTCTGTGCGCTCCTCGCGCGCGAGCATGGCATCCAGCTTCTCTTTCAATTGATGCAAATACAATACATCAGAGGCCGCGTATTCTAATTGGGCTTGCGTAAGTTCAGCGGCGCCCCAATCCGAGCTTTGTTGAAGTTTCGAAATATCCACGCCAAGCAACTCTTGAAGTAGATTCTTTAGACCATGCCGATCGGTGAAAGTGCGCACCAATTTGGATGCAATTTTTGTGCAATAAACGGGAGCCGTTCGGACATTATAGTGGTTTTCCAAGGCGGCAATATCAAAACGACCAAAGTGAAAAAGCTTCAACACCTTGGGATCAGCAAGCAATCGGCACAGGTTTGGGGCTGATGTATTTCCTTGCTCAATTTGAACGATATGTGCGTTCCCGTCCCCTGATGAAAGTTGCACTACACAAAGCCGATCGCGAACGGGATTCAAACCCATTGTTTCGGTATCAATGGCGACCACCGACCCCAAGTTCAGATCATCAGGGAGGTCGTTTTTGTAAAATTCAATCGTCATGAGCTCGTCTATAGAATTTTGCCAACTAAATAGGAAGTAGTTGATTTTCAATTCCATCAACAGCAGCGCTTGACCTAATGCCTTGGTCAGGCGAAACCGTGCCGTATGGCAGGTTCTAATCGTCACAAACCAATCCATCTAATCGAATATGGAATAATCCGCGTGATTTTGGCGGGCCTGTCCCTATTTCCAATGCGATTTCGCGGCGCTTTGATTGCTCGGTTTGCAGGATTTATTTTGCCCAAAATCCCTAACTTACGACGCCGCTTAATGCAGAATTTAGACCTGATCTATCCCGGGATACCCCGGTCAAAAAAACTAACAATTGCGACCGAAGTGGTGTCGAACTCTGCGCGAAGCCTTTCAGAGTTATTAATGAATAAAGAGTTTCGTACCCGACAGGATCTTTTCGAAGCATCGGGTCCAGGCTTGTCGGTTCTACAAAGGGCCAAAGAAGAAGGAAAAGGTGCGATTATCGTTTCTGCCCATTTCGGACAGTGGGAGGCAATTCGACATGTTTTGAAAGAACAAGATATGGAAACGGGCGCGGTCTATCGCGAAAATACAAATCCATTCTATGAAAAGCTGTTTCTCAAAAATATCCGAATGGGCGGCGAGCCAATTGTTGCGCGTGGGATGGCGGGTAACAAAGCAATGCTCAAGCACCTACGGAACGGTGGGTTCTTTGCGCTGTTGGTGGATCAAAAGGTTCATCAGGATGAAGTCCTGCCTTTCCTAGGCAAACCTGCCATGACGACAACTTCGCCGGCGCATATGGCTTTGAAATTCGGAATTCCTTTAGTGCCAGCATTTGCCACCCGAAATAAAAACGGACAAACCATCGACATTGAGTTTCAGGAACCGATAGAAAACGGGGATCCTTTAGACATGACTATGGAGATCAATCACCGGCTAGAAGAAAAAATTCGGGAAAACCCGGGCCAATGGTATTGGCTGCACAAGCGCTGGGAATTACCGACGGGCATGCAGGTCAACGAGAAGTTTGCTGATCAAGTCATCTAGGACTTTTTGATCCTCTGTCGGGTTAATTAAAGCGCTAGCTGCCCTTTTGAACATCTCACGCTGTTTCCGTTGTGAAAGAGAAAGAATCGATGTTGATATTTGTTCAGCCGAGGCACATTCAATGGCGCCTTTCATTTTTCTCAAGCTGTTATATTCGGTTTCGAAATTAGAAAAATGTGGACCGTGCAACACGACGCTTTGGTGCCTAATTGGTTCATAGGGTGTGTGCCCGCCAATTGGAAATAAAGAGCCGGCTACGAAGGTAAATGCTGCATTCGCATACCAAAGGTGCATTTCACGAAATGTATCGGCTAGGTAAATATCTGTTTCAGGATCCGGGGCTTCATTTTGGCTTCTTTGTGCTAGAAAATAGCCTCGGGAAAGAACCAACTTTCGAATGTCAGCCGCGCGCTCTGGATGACGCGGCGCGATGATCATCCGATATTCAGGATCCGACTTTTTTAGTTGAGCGAATGCATCGAGCAATATTTCATCCTCGCCTGGATGGGTCGATGCTGCGAGCAAAGTTTTCGATCTGTTAAATGGAAGTTCGATATGTTCATGGGTTAGCTGGACTTCGACCAATCGTTTCAAATTGGGGATGATTTCAACACTTTTTGCCGCGGTGCCAAGATTGCGAAAATATGCGCCGGATCGTTCATCTTGAGCCCACACATGCGCAATGGAAGAAAAGACGGAATGAGCAAAACCTGGGCGTTTTGCCCATGACTGATAACTTTTCATGGAAAGCCGAGCGTTGACGAAATAAGCGGGAATTCCAAGTCTAGAACAATAGCTGAGGCGATTTGGGAAGACTTCATTTTCGATTGTAATCAGCGCAATTGGGTTCCAACCCTTAAAAAATCGGCGCAAAGAAAAGTGAAAATCTAACGGTGCAAGAGTGACCATCGCCAAACCTTTGAGCTTCGATTTGGCTAGAGAATAGGCATTGGCATTGGAAACGGTGACCAATAGAGGAGCATCTGGATTTTTTTTTCTTAAAATTGGCAGGCAAAGCTCCAAGACTTGTAGCTCCCCTAAACTAACGGCATGAAGCCAAATAACGCCGGCGGCCTGCGTCCGCTCAGGGAAAAATCGATACCAAAAGCTACGCAAGGTATCTTTTCTACGTAAGATACGCATCAGACCAACGATCGGTGAGACCAAAAGGCCGAGATACAAGAGCAACTGGTATCGGAACACTAGGAAACCTCGTTTGCAGATGCCCCGTTGATCTTGTCACCTCGAGCACCAAAGAATACGCAAAACGTCTGGCACAGCGCGTGCGTTTTGGCTAGATCAGATCAAAAGGAAGATCAAAAATGGCAATAACGCCCGTCATACTATGCGGTGGATCTGGCACACGGCTTTGGCCGCTGTCGCGAAAAAGCTAT
>CAZRFT010000160.1:0-6120 GCA_964599255.1 uncultured Neptunicoccus sp.
GAGACGATATTCTCTGATGCAATCAGCTCAATCTCGTCGCGCTGGCGCCCAAGCTCCGCCTCTATCGCCTCAAATACCGCCGCATCACGCGTCGATAAATCCTCACTAAAAAAATCTCTCTTACTCATCTCTTATGGGTCCATCCGTTTCTTTATCCAGTCCAACCCAATCCAGTCGCAATACAATTGATGCTGCGCAGAAGATTGGGGTCAACATCGGTCGATGTTTTCTTGTTTCGTTGTTCTTTGATTAGATTGATTTGAAGCCGATGCGTCGACTCCATCATGTCCACATGCGTCGCTTGGTTTTTATGGTGCGCAGTTCGGTTTCGGTTCTTACCAAGGCACCAATCCAGCGCTTCTTGTGTGCGTGCATATTCTTTGGAAATTTCGCCAAAAATAGCATCTCGCACGTCTTTATCTTGAACTAATTCAGCATATTCTTCTGCGATATTTAGGTTGGCAAGCGAGGCTGATTTATTCACTTCAGAAACGATCAGTTGAAAAATACGCGATTCCGAATTCAGGGTTCGGAGCATCTTTTCACCTTGAAGACTGCGATAGGCACGAAAGGCATCAATAGCTGATCCAAATCCATACCAACCCGTGATCATGTGACGGTTTTGCGACCAGGCAAATACCCAAGGGATCGCGCGTAAATCCGCAATAGTTGTGGCACCGAAGCGCGATAAAGGTCTTGATCCGATGTTCAGCGCCCCAAGTTCACGAACCGGGCTTGCCTCTTCAAAATACTGAACGAAGCCTTTCATTGTCAGTAGCGAATTGTATTTCGCATGCGCAACACCTGACAATGCTTCCATCGCCTCGTTAAGTTCAGAATTATGGGCAAGTTCGGGTTCTTGGTTAGAATAAAGATTGTGGTAAAGCACCGAACTCGATAAAAGTTCTAGTTGGTGAACCGCCGTGCCTCGGTTGGCATATTTATTGGATACAACCTCTCCTTGTTCGGTTGTTCGGAACCGATTGCGGATCGCATCGGCTGGTTGTGCCGCAACGGCCTGTCCGGTTGGCGCACCGCCCCGGGATACAGAACCTCCGCGCCCGTGAAAGAAGCTTGCCTCAAATCCACAAGATTTGATCGCCTTGTCGATCTTCGATTGCGCCTTATTGACTTCCCAGGTTGAAGTTAAAAATCCACCATCTTTGTTGCTGTCGGAATAGCCCAACATAATCTCTTGAACGCCACCCAATTCAGTAACCGACCGGCGGACGATGGGGTCGTTGAGGTATTTCTTTATTATATTTGGCGCAGCGGCCAAATCATCGATCGTTTCAAAGAGCGGCACCACAGAAAGGGGCACCAATTCAGATCCTTCCAACCCATCCTTGATCCCTGCGTAGCGGGCAAGAACCAGAACAGCCATTAAATCATCGATGCTTTGCGTCATCGAAAGGATGAAAGGTCCCACGGAAAGCGGATCGATGCTTTCTTTTTGCTCTTTGATTAAAACGAAGAGCGCCATTGTCTCTGCGGTTAGCTTCTGAAGCGGCAGGGATTTGTAATCGATTTCCGTGGCAAGCTTAAGTTCACTGCGAAGCATTTCTGACCAAGAAGGATCGTCAGGGCCTTCGACGTCCTTTTCCATGGCTTTCCAAATATCGATAAGGGCGCCGTTGATGACCTGAGAGTTCTGGCGGATATCTAGGGTCACGGTGCGAAAGCCGAAACTTTCCAAAGCAATCTCGATTGGAACGATAAACTGCGCGGTGATATTTGGTGCGAGTTGATCAAGCACGCGTTTGATGACGCTAAGATCCCGAGCCATCTCATCGCAGCTTTGATAGGCTTTGATCGACTCAATCGGTTCCAATATCGCCCGTAGTCGGAATTTCATTCCGCTCAATGCTTTGCGGAAAGGTTCACCATTATTGTGCTTTATGATGTCTTTGCATCCCCCAGAACGCATGAAGATCGTCGCAAGATCGGTTAAGTCCTGTTGCGCAAATTCATTTTGGTGAGTGCTTAATGACACGCCAACTAATGCACGATCTACCGTTTCAATTAGGTTATTAACGGCGGCTTCTTTATAGGTGGCAAGTGCCTCGCGTGTAGCATCGGTGTTCACATTTGGATTCCCGTCACGATCCCCGCCAACCCAAGAACAAAACCGGATTGGGATTTGACCGCCATCAGATTGGCCAAAAACAAGCTGCGCCGCAGTTTGAAAGCGTTCCTGCATCTCTGGCACAGCATCAAAAATAGCATTTTTGAAAAACCGCATCGCCCAACCCGTTTCTTCGGAAATGGTGGGTTTTTCGAGTCGCAAGTCTCCTGACAACCAAAGCAGGTCAATTTCATCATAGAGCGCCCGAATATGCCCTTCTCGTTCACGCGGCGTCCAACGATGAGATTCCAACTCTACAATACATCGGTATATTCTGCGATGAATGTCGATAATTGTCTCGCGTTTGGATTCAGTTGGATGTGCCGTAATCGTTGGCGATACAACCAATTCTTGTGAAGCTGAGAATATTTGATCTTCTTCGACGCCTTTTTGAGAAAGCTGGTTGAATACTTTGGCAAAGGAGCCCTTCAAGGCAACGTTGCCCTTATCCGTCTCGATTTTTCGACGCGTTCGCACCATGATGTTCTCGTCGGCCACCCGCATCAATTGTGTCCAAATCTGCATCGCTTTGAGATAATTTTGAATTGTCTCGTCTGGCTGCGAATCCAACGCATCCGCGTCATCCAACAGCCCTAAAACGTCCGTTGCCCGGTGTGACAACATATCGAGGTAAACAGAGCGAAGGATATCGCGCAACCAATCCGAGTAACTTTCAGAATAGGAGGGAAATGAGCTATTCGAGTAGAGAGCGGTTGCAATAGACATTGTCAGTTTACCTTATCAGGGGGAACTTGGTCGTTAAAAAATGCTTTCAAATTGTCCAAAACGCGAAAGCCCATACCTTCGCGTGTTTCGGCCGTCGCGCTGCCAAGATGCGGCAACAAGACCGCATTTTCACAACCCATGTAGCCCTTGTGCAAATTCGGCTCGCCATCAAAGACGTCCAAACCTGCAGCGGCAATTTGACCGTTGTTTAGGGCGGCGATTAGCGCCTCGTCATTCACAACCTCGCCACGCGCAGTGTTAATCAAGATCGCGCTATTTTTCATTTTCTCCAGCTCATCGGCAGAAATGAGGTCTCTGTTCGCATCCCCGCCTGGGCAATGAAGCGAGAGGTAGTCAACCTGCGGTAAAAGGTCTGCCACGCTATCCACTTGTGTAGCGTTCGTTTCAGCAAGGATTTCCGGTTTAACTTTTGAACGGTTCTGCACCATGATTTTCATTCCAAAACCGTGATGCGCACGTTTTGCTGTTTCCTGACCGATGCGGCCATAACCAATAATGCCAAGTGTCTTGCCGGTCATTTTGGTTCCAACCAAATGCGTGGGGCGCCAACCAGTCCAATTGCCGGCACGTAGCTCGCGTTCGCCCTCACCTGCCCTGCGTGATGCCATTAACATTAATGTCAGTGCGATATCCGCGGTGCAATCAGACAGTACATCTGGGGTATTTGTGATCGTCATTCCAGCAGCCGTCGCCGCATCAACGTCAATATGGGTATAGCCAACGCCAAAATTTCCAAGAATTTTGCAACGCGGATTTTCTAATCCATCGAAAACATCCGCACCCATCTTATCGGTGACCGTGGGGCACACCGCATCATATTCCATCAAGGCCGCGCGAAAAGCTGCGACATCCATGGGTTTGTCCTCAGGGTTAAGGGTAACGTCATAGTCTTCTTTAAGCTGCTTTTCGACAGCATCAGGCCAGCGGCGGGATACAAGAATTTTGGTCATTGCATTTCCTTAGATAATACCAGCGACAGTTTCGCCGATTTGCGAAGGATGTTCTGAAACGGAAACACCCGCAGCCGATAATATCTCGACCTTCTCAGAAGCGGATTCGCCGAAGGCAGATATGATCGCACCAGCATGTCCCATTGTTTTACCCTTAGGTGCGGTGAGACCGGCAACATAAGCCACAACTGGTTTTTTCATATTGTCGCGAATAAACTCTGCTGCTTCCGCCTCTTGAGGCCCCCCAATTTCACCGATCAAAACAACGGCATCTGTGTCATCATCTTCTTCGAAAAGTGCAAGGATGTCTTTGAAGGAAGATCCGTTGATCGGATCGCCGCCAATTCCAACAGACGTGGATACGCCGATACCGCGCTCTGCCATTTGACTTGCCGCTTCATAGCCAAGCGTGCCTGATCGACCCACGATGCCAACATTACCCTGTTTATAGATATGTGGCGGCATAATCCCTAAAAATGCTTTACCCGGCGAGATGGTTCCGGCGCAGTTTGGACCTGTCAGTATCATCCGCTGGTCCTGCTTATAGCGTCGCATGTAACGTTTGACGCGCATCATATCCTGCGCCGGAATACCATCTGTGATGCAAACACAATATTTTATGCCTGCATCAGCAGCTTCCATTATAGAGTCAGCTGCAAAGGGAGGTGGGACAAAAACCAGACTGGCTTCCGCGCCCGTTTGTTCGACAGCATCCTTGACGGTATCATAGACAGGGACGCCATCTACATCGTTGCCAGCCTTTCCGGGTGTAACGCCAGCAACAACATTCGTTCCATATTCGCGCATCTCTTTGGCATGAAATCCCGCCATACGGCCGGTAATGCCTTGCACCAATACGGGTGTTTTTTCATCAATTAAAATGCTCATGATACCACTTTCAAATTTTCTTGTTCACCTTGCCATGCCGTGACGGCACGGTTGGCTGCCTCTTCCAAAGTGTTCGCACGAATAATCGGCAACCCACTTTCAGCCAGGATTTTTTGCCCAAGCTCCACATTCGTTCCCGACAAACGCACGATCACTGGGATGTCCAAGGGATTTTCTGACAGGTATTGAACGACACCTTCGGCAACCCAATCACAACGGTTAATACCTGCAAAGATATTCACAAGGATTGCTTCAACATTTTCATCCATCATGACCAAGCGAAATGCTTTGGCCACACGCTCTGGCGTTGCACCCCCACCGATATCCAGGAAGTTGGCGGGTTCTCCGCCTGCGAGCTTGATCGTATCCATTGTCGCCATCGCAAGGCCCGCACCATTCACGATGCAGCCAATATTTCCCGTTAAGCCGACATAGTTTAGTCCCCGGTCAGCAGCATGGCTTTCACGCGGGTCTTCTTGGCTTTTGTCACGAAGTTCCGAAATTTGCGGATGACGGAATAGCGCGTTGTCATCAAAGGTCATTTTTGCATCAAGCGCGATAATCTGATCTTCTTTGGTGATAACAAGTGGATTGATTTCGACCATTGTGGCGTCCAAATCACTAAATGCCGAATAGCAGCCCTGCAATGTGCGCACCATTTGTTGGGTAAGCGAAGGCTCTAATCCCAAAGCAAACGCAATTTCACGCGCTTTAAAGTCTTACAATCCTGTAGCTGGATCGATGGTGGCTCGAACGATGGATTCAGGTCTCTCCGCAGAGATCTCTTCGATTTCCATCCCACCTTCGGCAGAAGCCACAATCATGATGCGTTGTGCGGTGCGATCTAAGACGAAACCCAGATAGATTTCGCGATCAATCGGAACGCCTGCTTCAACATAAAGGCGATACACCCCTTTACCTTCAGGCCCCGTTTGGTGCGTTACCAATTTTTTTCCAAGCATTGACGCCGCAGCATCCTGAATTTCGGCGTCGTTTTTACACAGTTGGACGCCTCCTGCTTTGCCGCGGCCGCCTGCGTGAACTTGTGCTTTTACAATCCACAAATCCCCGCCCAATTCACGCGCGCGGTAAGCTGCCTGTTCAGGTGAATAGGCAAGCCCACCGGCGGGCGTTTTTACACCAAATTCGCGAAGAATTTCCTTTGCTTGGTACTCATGAATATCCATTTTCAAATTCCTAAGCTGCTCTTTGATTTTTCGCGTAATGCGCGTCCAGCAGGACGCGAATTTCATCCATGTTCACATCGACGCCGATATCGATCATCTCTTGCCCGAAACGCTCCACTATGTCGGTGATTTGCGCGCGGCTTAGCTGGTTCAGGATACCAATCCGAATTTGCACCGGTTCAGAAAGCGTTGGCCAAATACAGAAATTTTTGGATCGCGCGGA
>CAZRFT010000161.1:0-3878 GCA_964599255.1 uncultured Neptunicoccus sp.
CTCTTCTGATATCGGTAACAACTGCGCCATCGGTAACGCTTATCCAAGCTTTGAAGATGGCCGTAAATATCTTGCACCAGGTCTGTTTGGTCCGTGTGGTTACGGTCTACCATCCGTGATCGGCGCGAAAATCGGTTGCCCAGATGTGCCTGTTGTTGGTTTCTCTGGCGACGGTGCCTTCGGGATCGCTGTAAACGAATTGACAGCGATCGGTCGTGAAGAATGGCCAGCGGTCACACAGATTGTTTTCCGTAACTACCAATGGGGTGCGGAAAAGCGTAACTCGACTCTTTGGTTCGACGACAACTTCGTGGGTACAGAATTGGATGAAGGTGTTTCTTATGCCGGTATCGCAAATGCTTGTGGCCTAAAGGGCGTGGTTGCGCGCACCATGGACGAGCTGACAGATGCGCTTAATCAAGCCATCAAAGACCAAAAAGCGGGAACCACAACTTTGATCGAAGCGATGATCAACCAAGAATTGGGTGAACCATTCCGCCGCGATGCCATGAAAAAACCTGTTGAAGTTGCAGGCATTTCTGCCGACGATATGCGTCCTCAAGCTGGAGCGTAAATGTCGCAGTTCTTAAGCAATGAAAAGCCAGCCTGTCCGGGCTGGCTTTTGTCTTTGGCGAAGGCGGATCAACCGATCCGCGTTGCGATTGCGCGCGCCTCCGCGGCGTCTTCGATCGAAGCCGCGAAAGAGGGCGTAGAGGCAGGGCTAGTCGAACCCATATTCGTGGGTGAATGTGACGAGATCCGACGATTGGCTGACCAAGCAGGCTTTGACATCTCAGCCTTCGAGCTTGTCGATGCAACAGGCGAAGAGGAGGCTGGTGCGAAAGCAGCTCATCTCTGCGGCGCTGGCGACGCGGATGTGTTGATGAAGGGACAGCTGCACACAGATGTTTTTATGAAAGCAGCCCTGAATAGGGACGCGGGGCTTCGTACGGGCAATCGATTGCTTCATCAGTTTGTCATGCTCAAAGGTGATCAGGATCCAGTTGTGATTTCCGATGCGGCTGTAAATGTCGCTCCCGATCTGGAAACCCGGCAAGAGGCAACCAGCGCTGTTGTGAAGATGCTCAGGTTACTGGGGCGTAGTCCTCGGGTTGCGTTTCTGTCAGCCACTGAAAGCCCCTTACCGGCGGTGCCATCAGCGATTGAGGGGCGGGAGCTTTGTGATTGGGCCAAATCGTCCATCAAGGAAGCCGCGTTCTCTGGCCCATTGGCGATGGATCTAATTTTTTCTGCAGAGGCGGTAGCGGTCAAAGGGCTAAGCGATGATCCTGTTGCCGGACAGGCAAATGGCATAATCGTCCCTGAAATTGTTTCTGGAAATGCTCTTTTCAAAGCCATGGTTTATATGGCGGGCGCATGTGCAGGTGGTTTGGTTATCGGTGGGAAAGTTCCGATCCTGCTAACTTCACGTGCTGATCCACCGGCTGCTAGATTGGCCTCTATGGCACTTTCGGCGATTTGGGCGCGCGGCTAAGCATTCAGAATTTGCAGATTCACCTCAGATTTCGGTTCGCGCAAAATATCTAATATTGTGAAGTGGTTACGGGACGGAGCAACATACAGCTGAGCGTTATCCCAAGTTTTTGCCAAGAGTTGAGATTGATCGTAGAACGCCTGTAGCTCATCCTCGCCCACCCAAACATTCACGAGAATATCGAGGGGCGCGTAATTTATTGGGCTCTCCGACTTTGCGGAGTTTTGATCAAGTTTGATGTCTTCATTGATCTGAAGTTTAGTGATCGGCTCAAGATCGAAAATTCCACTTAACGTCGTCACAGACTTGATTTTCCGAGCGGCGTTAAGGCCCTCTGCAATATCAGAGCAGATTTGACGCGCCACTAGATGCCCGCCGACCGAATGGCCAACCAAGTGTATTGGATCGAGCATATCTTTGGCGATGGTTTCAATCGCCTTCGTGACAGACTTCGTAATGTCAGGCACGCGCGTTGTATCGACCAACGGATAGCCAACGATTGCCACGTCATAGCCTTGCGTTAGATAGACGGCCGCAAGATGGGTAAACATCGATTTATCTAGTGCACGCCAATATCCGCCATGCACAAAAATCACGCCGCCACGAGCAGGGGGGAAGGCTTTATATAAGTCGTAGCGCTCACGTGGATGATCGCCATAGGGCAAATCAAACCGCCCTATAAAATTGGCATCATGACGGAAGAATTTTGCCGCACGTTCCCAATGGGCAAGAATATCTTCAAAGCCTGGAACAGCGGCTCGATTATCGTACGCCGCGTCCCAATCCATTAAGTGCCGCGTGCGATTGCCGCAACACCCGTTCTGGCAACATCTGCAAGACCTAGCGGTTCCATCAGTTCGATAAAGGCGTCGATCTTGTCTGGCGCACCTGTCATTTCAAATACAAAGCTTTCCAAAGTGCTATCAACCACGCGTGCCCGAAAAATATCAGAAATACGTAGCGCTTCAACACGATGTTCGCCCGTGCCAACCACCTTCACCATTGCCAATTCGCGTTCCACAGATGGGCCTTCGACGGTCAAATCATGTACGTCGTGGACCACAACGATCCGCCCGAGCTGTGCTTTGATTTGTTCAATCACGCTTGGGGTGCCCGTTGTGACGATAGTAATACGGCTGAGGCCTTCTTCGTGATCCACTTCCGCCACGGTTAGGCTTTCAATATTGTAGCCTCGACCAGAGAAAAGCCCGATGACACGTGCCAGAACACCCGCCTCGTTATCCACAAGCACAGCAAGCGTGTGTCGCTCAATACCTTCGTTATGCGTGTCCCGCAGGTTGTAGGCGGATTTTCGGGCGGTACCCTTTTTGATTTTTAATGCGCTCATATCCGCCTCCTAGACCAAAACCGCGCCCGAGGCGTCGATGGCATCTTGCGTGGAAGCTTCGCCAAGCAGCATTTCGTTATGTGCTTTGCCTGATGGGATCATGGGGAAACAGTTTTCGTGTTTTTCAACAACGCAATCAAAAATAACCGGCCCATCATAGTTGAGCATCTCCATAATGGCATCATCCAGGTCCTTGGGATCGGTACAAATGATCCCCTTGCCACCAAAGGCTTCAGCCAATTTAACGAAGTCGGGCAACGCTTCTGACCAAGAATGGGAGTAGCGTTCGCCGTGAAGCAATTCCTGCCATTGACGTACCATTCCCAAACGCTCGTTGTTCAAGATAAATTGTTTCACAGGGGCGCGGTACTGAACTGCTGTGCCCATCTCTTGCATATTCATCAACCAGGACGCTTCGCCCGCGACGTTAATAACCAAGGCGTCTGGATGTGCAAGCTGCACACCAACAGAGGCAGGAAGGCCATATCCCATCGTCCCCAAGCCACCAGATGTCATCCATTGATGCGGCTCTTCGAAGCCCATGAATTGGGCCGCCCACATTTGGTGCTGACCCACTTCAGTACAGACAAAGCGATCTTTACGATCTTTTGTCAGCGCCTCAAGCCGCTCAAGCGCGTATTGTGGTTTTATGGTTTTTTCTGAGTTTGAGTAACTCAAACAATCGACCGCACGCCATTCGTCGATTTGCTTCCACCATTTGGCAACGCCTTCTTTGTTGGTTTTGCGGCCATTAGCTTTCCAAACTTTCAACAAATCTTCCAAGACATGCGCCACATCACCCAAGATCGGAACATCAACATGGATCACCTTGTTTATCGAAGAGGGATCGATATCGATATGCGCTTTCTTGGAATTCGGGCTGAACTTATCAATGACGCCAGTAATCCGGTCATCAAATCGCGCGCCGATATTGATCATAAGATCACAACCATGCATCGCCATATTTGCCTCGTATGTGCCGTGCATGCCAAGCATGCCAACCCATTCCTTGCCAGATGCGGGAAAGGCGCCAAG
>CAZRFT010000162.1:0-1503 GCA_964599255.1 uncultured Neptunicoccus sp.
TTTCTAACTGGGCTCCTGATAAACGCGAAGCTGAGCTTGAACGCCATTATGATGCGTATTGGCGCGGGCTGGATACCGATGCGCAAGAAGTAATCGCAAATCTAATACCGAAAGTGGGAGCCGATACCATCGTTACCGACATGATCCGCGATCCCTTGCGCAATGCGACGCGCGCAATATTTGTTCTCGAAGACCACCCAGGTATATTTTCGCGTGTTACGGGCGCGTTGGCACTTGCACAAGCCAATGTCATTGACGCCCGCACCTACACCACGTCAGACGGTATCGCGACTTCAGTCTTTTGGATATTAGATCAACGCGATCAACCCTTTGAAGAAACACGTCTTGTGCGATTAAAGGAATTGGTACGAAAAACACTCAAGGGCGAGGTGATTGCCCGCGATGCGTTGAAAGATAGCGACAAAATCAAAAAGCGCGAACGTGAGTTTCAAGTGCCAACAGAAATCACGATTGATAATGAAGGCTCTGAGCTTTTCACAATTATCGAAGTCGATACGCGGGATCGACCATCGCTACTTTATGATTTATCCCGCACCATTGCCTCTTTGAATTTATCCATCGCAAGCGCGGTTATTGCCACATATGGTGCGCAGGCAGTTGATGTGTTTTATGTCAAAGACATGTTCGGTTTGAAAATTCATGCCCAAGATCGCCGTGACAAAATCAAGGCACGTTTGATCGAAGCGATCCAAGCAGGCGCAGAGGCTGCCAGATCATGAGTGGTAGGTTGCTGACTTCCTTCCTAACCGTAGGCGGATGGACTTTGGCCAGCCGCGTGTTGGGCTTGGTTCGCGATCTATTTATGGCAGCCTTTCTGGGCGCAGGCGCCGTTGCAGAAGCCTTTCAGGCCGCTTTTGCGCTACCCAATTTGTTCCGCCGCTTCTTCGCCGAAGGTGCGTTTAACCTTGCCTTTGTGCCGCTCTATTCAAAGAAACTGGAGCGCGTCGAAGATCATGAGGCTTTTGCGTCTAACGCTCTATCGGCATTGGGTGGGATCTTGATCTTGCTGACATTGGTCGCACAACTTTTCATGCCCGCGATGATCTATGCAATGGCAAGTGGCTTTTCGGGGGATGCCCGTTTCGATCTATCGGTTGATTTGGCGCGCATCATTTTTCCATACGTGCTTTTCATCTCGCTTGCGGCTGTTCTTAGCGGAATTTTGAATGCGCATCGCCATTTTGCAATCGCCGCGGCTGCGCCTGTTTTATTAAACATTATCCTGATCGCCGTGATGATTGCGGCCTATTATGCACAATGGGATATGGGTTTGGCGCTTAGTTGGGGCGTTGCTGTCGCAGGTGTCGCACAAATGGGGTTGGTTTATTACGGTGTGCGACGGTTGGGATTAAAGATTTCGTGGCAATTTCCGCGTTGGAATGCAGATCTAAAACGCCTTCTTATCATCGCACTGCCCGCGCTTCTGACGGGTGGTGTGATCCAGATTAACATCCTTATCGGGCGACAGGTGGCGAGTTATTT
>CAZRFT010000163.1:0-11080 GCA_964599255.1 uncultured Neptunicoccus sp.
GCTTGATTTGCAACCCAATTCTGACGTTGTGCGATATAGGTCCAAGTTCGAATAAAGGCGAGACGTTTGGAAAGTGTATCAATATCACCTTGCGTTTTATCGATTTGAGCTATGCGTCCTGCTATCCATTCTTCTGACATCTCGCCATACTCGTGAAGCGTGTTGAATACCTTTTCGACAAGCGACACATGCTCATGAAAACTCACCTGCGGAAAATCGGGAATTCCGCAGATATCCCACAAAAGGCGAACACTTGCCCCATCAGAGGCTCGTGCGGCCACCTCGGCCTCATCTGCAAGTGCTTCAAGCGTGCGCAAATCTTCCGCGGGACGCCCCTTTTGAAGTTCTGGTTCAGGGGTAGGTCGGTCCAAGCTATTTAGCAGTGCTGCGATAGACCCAAATTCAAGCGTTGAATTGCGCCACATGAGTTTTTTCAGGGGTGTAAAGCGGTGGTTTTCGATTGCATCCACCCAGTCAGGCTCCAACGGGCTTGCCTCGGCAGTGACACCAAATGTGCCGTGGTTCATATGCCTCCCTGCCCGACCTGCGATTTGAGCGAGCTCATTGGGCACTAAATGCCGCATGCGTCGCCCATCGAATTTCGACAAAGAGGCAAAGGCGACATGGCTGACATCCAAATTCAGGCCCATGCCAATTGCATCGGTTGCGATGAGGTAATCGACATCCCCATTTTGATAAAGCTCAACCTGCGCATTTCGCGTGCGTGGGCTTAATGCACCCATCACCAAAGCCACCCCGCCCTTTTGACGGCGCATCAGCTCTGCAATTGCATAAAGATTATCAACAGAAAAACCGACAATCGCTGAACGCGCCGGCATGCGTGAAAGTTTCTTGGAACCCGTATATTCCAAGTTCGACAATCGTGGCCGCGTAACCATTTCAATATTGCCTAGAAGGGCTTTGATAACGCCGCGCATCGTTTCAGCGCCTAGAAAAAGTGTTTCTTGTCGTCCGCGCATGTGTAACAGGCGATCCGTGAAAACATGGCCCCGTTCAGGATCCGCGCAAAGCTGGATTTCATCAATCGCAACAAAATCTGCACCAATATCGCGTGGCATCGCCTCTACCGTTGCGATCCAGTATTTTGGCTTTGCAGGTACAATTCGCTCTTCACCAGTGATCAAGGCCACATCATTGACGCCACTAAGCGCAACGACGCGATCATAAACCTCGCGTGCAAGCAGACGCAGCGGCAATCCGAAGATACCTGTGCGGTGACCCAGCATGCGCTCAATCGCATAATGCGTTTTCCCAGTATTGGTGGGTCCCAATACCGCGGCTAATCGGGTGTCCTGTGGCATGGGTTCTAGAGTTTTGTGCCTTCGAGTGTTGCTTCAAGCCGTTGGGCCGCGGCTTGGGCTTGCGCGGATTGAGGGTGTAATTCAAGCACTTTTTGGTAGATAACCAAAGCTTCTTCGGGTCGGTTTGTGGCTTCAAATATTAAGCCTAGTCCGGACATAGCCCCAAAATGGCGTGGATTTAGATTTAGCGTCTGCTCAATATCGGCCACGGATAATCCAAAGCGCTGCATCAAATAATAGGTTGTTGCCCGCATATTATAGCCTTCGGCAAATTCCGGGGCTTGTTCGATAACGGCCGTAAAGTGGCGCACGGCTAAGTTGAGCTGTCCAGCATTCATCGCAACCATTCCGCGTTCCAATAAGTAGTCCACAGAATCCGATCCAGACTTGCGCCATTCATTCCAAATACTGTCTTCGGTTTTAGCGACTTGCTCGTTCTCAGCGTCTTTGAGTTCCAAAAACAGCTCGTCGAGTTTTTGTGTTTGCGCATTTGGGTGATAATTGTCACATAATAGCAAAAAAACAGAAAGAAACGCCACGTAAACCGTGCGGGGGAGCATTGAGGTTTGGCTTTTTACGAACATCTTAGCCAAAAGAGTAACAACGGTTACGCTTATGTAAAGAAGAACAACCAAAAGGGTATGTAAAAGATGAGTGATGTGATTGAAAAAGCTGTTGCCGCATTGGCCGAAAGAATGGGCGATGAAGGATTTGATGGATCCGTTAAGATCGATATCGACGGCGAAGGCACGATCATGATTGATGAAAATGGCGTTGCGGCTGGTGATGGCGATGCAGATTGCACCCTATCGGCGGATGCCGAAACCTTCCAAGCGATCTTGGACGGCGAAACCAATGCAACGGCCGCCTTTATGGGCGGAGATCTTCGCATGGATGGTGACATGAGTACGGCCATGAAATTGGGGGCAATTCTTAGCTAAAGGAATAAAACTATAACCAAAGCTCCATTTTACGAAGATGTTGCACGTGCCCCAAAAGGGGGCATCGTCAACTATTGCCGTGCCGCAGATGGCACGCAAATTCGCGTGGGGCTTTGGAAGACGAAGGTAAAAAACCCTAAAGGCACAATATTAGTGTTCCAAGGACGCACCGAATTTATGGAGAAATTCGGACCCGTCTTTGCTCACCTAAATAAGCTTGGCTACCATGCAGCCTCCCTTGATTGGCGAGGACAAGGTTTATCAGACCGCTTGCATCGCAATCCCCGACTTGGTCATGTCGAAAATTTCAATGACTATCAGATGGATATCGACTGTTTTCTTGAGTTCTTGCGGGAACAAGGCATCAAATCCTACAGCTATCTATTGGCCCATTCGATGGGCGGCGCGATAGGGATGGATGCACTCAATAACGGGTTAAGGGTTGAAAAGGCTATTTTTTCTGCCCCAATGTGGGATATCGCAGTGCAGGGATGGAAGCGGGAATTCCTTGCCTTCTATGTTCGCTATCTTGGCGGGGCTATGTTTTTGCATTCAAAAATTCCAACAACCCCTTACCGAAACAGCTCAATTACGGATCCGTTTGAAGGAAACACGCTGACCAATAGTCGCAAGGAATATGCCCATCGGCGCGAGCAAATTGTAAAATATCCTGATTTGGAATTGGCAGGCCCAACCGTCAATTGGGTGGTGCAGTCTTTCAAATCAACCGCCCGTATTCGCCGCCGTCCCCCACCCGATATTCCGATGCTGTGTATCATGGGCGAGGCCGAAACAATTGTATCACCTGAAACCATCGCCGATTTAGATCAAAAATGGCCAAATATGAAAATAGTTTACTTGGCCGATGCCCAGCATGAATTGTTTCTAGAAACGCCCAAGGTCACTAAAAAACTTTGGGCAGCAATTGAAGACTTCATCAAAACCTAATCGTTCAAAAGCGAGAACACTTCATCCGCCCGAGCCGGATCGGCAAGCGCAACCGCTTGGCGAGATGCGCCAAAGGGCTCTCCTTGCCAATTTGTGACCTGGCCGCCCGCCGCTTCAATTAGGGCGATTGGGGCGTAAATATCATAAGACTGTAATCCCGCCTCGATCACCAGATCAATAAATCCAGCCGCCATCATGCCATAAGCATAACAGTCCATGCCGTAACGCGTCAGTTGCACATGGCTCGCCACTCGCTCGAAGGCTGCGCGTTCTTCGGGTTTCCCAACCTCAGGAAAGGTTGAATAAAGAATAGCCGCCTTCAACTTACGATCTTTACGGGTTTGGATCGGGTGGTTTTGCCCGGCACGAGACAAGATTGCCTGCCCCCAGCCCCCCATGAAACGCTCGCCAATATAGGGCTGATCGATCAATCCAAATATAGGCTTCTCGCCATCATACACGGATATCAATGTCCCCCAAGTGGGTTGACCAGCCATAAAGGCACGTGTGCCATCAATCGGATCGATCACCCAAGTGAGCCCCGAACGGGTTTCTTGGTTTTCAAATTCCTCGCCCAAAATACCATCATCGGGCGCACGGTCCGCCAACAACTCTCGAATACGGAGCTCAATTTCACGATCAGCCTGCGTGACGGGGTCAAAATCTTCTGGGCGCTTATTTTCAACGGTTAGATCATTGGCGCGGAAATATCGCAACGAAAGCTCGCGCGCTGCATCAGCCAAGGCAACGGCGTCTTCGATAATTTTTGCCTTATTCATAGATAAACCCGCCACGTTGTTTGACGCGGGTTTGAAAAACTCAGCGGCTCAAGTCAAGCCGCACTTAAAACGCGGGCAAGATCAAATAGTTTACGGCGCTGGTTTTCAGGAATTGAATAGTAAGATTTCACCAATTCCAACGCTTCTTTATCTGTAAGGATATCTTTCGACGCTGCATCTTCCGGGGAAACGGGTTGCGCGTCTTCATATCCTTCAAAAAAGAAGCTCACATCAACTTCCATTGCTTTACCGATGTCCCATAGCCGAGAGGCCGAGACCCGGTTCGCACCGGTTTCGTATTTTTGAATCTGCTGAAACTTGATCCCGACATTTTGAGCCAAGTCTTGTTGTGTCATACCAACCATCCACCGCCTTTGGCGAATGCGTTGGCCAACAAATTGATCTACTGGATGTGTCATTGCGTGTCATTTTCCTCTGGCGCAGAAGCAAACTTGCGCCGGTAGTACAACTATAAGGGTTTTAGGATGAAAATTAAGTAAAATGACGTGCAGTGTTGGTTCTTTTTTCGAACCTTAACTTATTGTTATTAAATGATTAATCGAAAAACCTATACTTTAAGACATGTATTTTGAAGCGGCACAAAAAAGGCGAATTTTTCGCTTCGCACGACAATTCTTCGCCGATTTTGGCGTAATTTGGCGTAAAAAGAGAATCAACCCTAGGTAAGTGACCCTACGTCACTTCTGCTTAGCGTTGCGCTTTCTTTCATGTGGATCAAGGTACCGTTTACGCAACCGAATGGCGTTGGGCGTGACCTCTACCAGCTCATCATCATTGATATAGGCAATGGCTTCTTCAAGCGAATGACGCACCGGTGTTGTCAATCTAACGGCCTCGTCAGAGCCAGATGCGCGCACATTTGTCAGCTTTTTCCCCTTTAAGGGGTTCACTTCCAAATCATTGTCCCGGCTGTGCTCGCCAATGATCATGCCTTGATAGACTTTTTCTTGAGCGCCGATAAACATCTTGCCCCGATCTTCTAGATTCCAAAGCGCGTAAGCCACCGCTTCGCCATCCTCCATAGAGATCAGAACCCCCGCACGACGCCCAGGGATCGAACCCTTATGAGGTGCCCAGCTATGAAAAACACGGTTCAACACCCCTGTGCCGCGCGTGTCAGTCAAAAACTCACCGTGATAACCAATCAACCCCCGCGAGGGGACGTGGGCCACAATGCGTGTTTTGCCCGCACCAGATTGCTTCATCTCAACCAATTCGCCTTTGCGAGCACCGGTTAGTTTTTCAATCACAGCACCCGAGTATTCATCATCAACATCGATGGTCGCTTCTTCGATCGGCTCCATGCGCTGCCCATCTTGTTCCTGAAACAAAACTTGGGGGCGCGAAATAGACAGCTCAAATCCCTCGCGGCGCATGTTCTCAATCAAAACACCCATCTGCAACTCGCCGCGACCGGCAACATCGAAGGCCTCTCCACCTGGCGTGTCAGTAACTTTTATGGCGACGTTGGATTCCGCCTCTTTCAACAAACGTTCACGAATGACACGGGATTGGACCTTTTTACCATCACGACCCGCCAGCGGGCTGTCATTGATGCCAAACAGCACCGAAATGGTTGGTGGGTCGATAGGTTGCGCTGGGATTGCATCGGTTACACTCGGCTCGCAAAGCGTATCTGCAACCGTTGCCTTTGCCATACCTGCAATCGAAACGATGTCACCTGCAACGGCTTCTTCAATCGGTTGCTGACTGAGACCTCGAAAGGCAAGAATTTTTGACGCTCGGAAGCTTTCAATCTGGGTACCGTCACGGCTCATTGCTTTGATCGTCGTCCCTGCTTTCAAGGTACCTGTTTCAACGCGCCCTGTAAGAATGCGCCCCAGAAACGGGTCAGCTCCTAAAGTAGTAGCAAGCATGGAAAAGGGTTTGTCTTGCTCAGCAACTTGTGCAGGTGCAGGGACATGATCCAAGATTAGGTTAAAGAGCGCCTCTAGATTTTCTCTTGGCCCATCCAGCTCTGTATCTGCCCATCCTGAGCGGCCAGAAGCGTATAATGATGGAAAATCCAATTGTTCATCAGTCGCGTCAAGCGAAGCAAAAAGATCAAAACACTCATCCAACGCGCGATCGGGCTCGGCATCAGGTTTATCGACTTTGTTCAAAACCACAATTGGACGCAGCCCCAGCGCCAAGGCCTTCGATGTCACAAATTTAGTCTGTGGCATTGGCCCTTCGGCAGCATCAACCAGCAAAACGACGCCATCCACCATGGACAGAATGCGCTCGACCTCGCCGCCAAAATCAGCGTGGCCTGGGGTGTCGACAATATTGATCCGCGTGCCATTCCATTCAACCGAAGTGGGCTTTGCAAAAATGGTGATGCCGCGTTCGCGCTCAAGATCATTGGAATCCATCGCACGTTCGGCCACAGCCTGATTGTCTCGGAACATGCCCGATTGCTTCAACAGCTCATCAACCAACGTTGTTTTACCATGATCGACATGCGCGATAATCGCGATATTGCGAAGTTCCATTACATCAAGCCCTAGAAGGAGAAAGTTTCGCCGCGCTATAGGGTGGCCACGCCCCAAAGGAAAGCCTTGATTTCGTTAATTCATAAGAAGTGGAGAGGAAGTGAGGCGCAATGCGTCCTCACGCGGTTAACGGCGTGGCGGGTTCACCTGCCCAACGTTAAGCGCCCAATCGCGTGCCAAAGGCGCGCAACCCCTAAAACAGCAGCATTCGAGCCAATAAAATGGATAGCGGAAGCGTTAAAAAGCTAATCAATGTTTGCACCGTTATGATCGTGGCCATCATGCTTGAATTTCCCCCCATCTCACGCGCCAAAGTATAGGCCGCAACACCCGTGGGAAGGGCTGCAAAAAGGATCGCGACCTCTGCGGTTAATTGATCTGGATTTAGGAGATATATGATCACTAACGCGGCCGCAGGAAACACACCCAATTTGGCAATGATAGAGGCGACGACAGGGGAAACTTCGGCCTGCAACCCTCGAAGCTTCAAGTTCGCACCCACGCACATCAACATAATCGGCAAGGCCGCCTGCCCCAGAATACGGCTCATATCGTGAAGAACTGGTACTGCTTGCCATCCAACCAAGTTGAATGCCACGCCGGCCACAATACTGATAATTAATGGATTGCGAATGAGCTCACCTAGCACCCCACGCTTGGATCCCAATCGATAAGACAGGACGGAAACAATCGAAATGTTGACCACGGGGACTAAGATGGCCCCGCCAAGAACCGCAAGCTGAAGGCCTGGCAGACCATAAAGAGCCTCCGCCAAGGCAAGCGCGATAAAGGTATTGAAACGCGCCGATCCCTGTAGCACAGAACTCCCGTCAAACGCCTCCCATCGCAAGGATATCAATAGACCGATCAATAAGGCGGCAAAAAAGCTTCCGTATAAAATTGTGGCCAGTGATATAAGCTCAGGCGAAGTCAAATCAGCTTCAGAGATTTTTACGAAAAACAGTGCTGGCATCAGCACCCAGTAAACCAAACGGTCATTTAGGTTCCAAAATTCAATCGAAGGAATGCCACCGCGCCGAAGCCCGTAGCCAAGCATGATTAGCAGGAAAACAGGTGCAATGGCTTGAAAAACAGTCAGCATGGGACGCACTCAAAGCCTAAGGGTAAATTTTGTCCAGTTGAAAGCAACCACCGTCCGAATTTATCCCACTGCCAATCGCGGGCCCAAACCCTCTGTCTCATAGGCGCGGCGCGTAATTTGGGTTAAAAAATCCAACATCGCGTTTCCAGGTTCTTCCGAGCGATAAAGGTTCACGTAAATCCGCGGTAATTCAGGTAACGCGCCGCCATGCTCAATGATCTCCAAATCATTTGGCACGCCTGCCATAACGCGCCCTTCAACGCCTAAGTCAGCGCTAAGAACCGCTGAAACGGTCATAGAGCTATCCGTATCCGTTGCCATCTCCCAAGCAATCCCATCTGCATCAAGGGCTTTTTGACAGATCGGGCGAAAGGCACAGCGTTGTTGGGAGGCTAGGCGCAAGGGGCGCTGGCGCCAAGCACGGCCATTTAGCGCACCAACCCAAACCATGGGCTGTGAATGGAGGCACGCCCCTTTTGGGCCCTCAATGGATTCGGTGGTTAAGATCAAATCTAACTCGCCCGCTTCCAGCGCTTGTTTCAGTGAAACAGTATAAGAAGAGACAAGCCGCACTTTCACCTTTGGGTATTCAGCAGCAAATTGCTTTAGAATTTCGGGGACATGTGGATACACAATGTCATGGGGCACGCCGAAGACAATTTCGCCCTCATATTGATCCGTTGTTAAACGCTCCCATGCCTCGTCATTCACGCGCAGCATCTTTCGAGCATAGCTTGCCAGCAATTCCCCTTCGGCGGTTAGCCCGATTTTTCGCGCGGAACGATCAAGTAGATCCAGCCCCATCATCTCTTCCAACCGCTTTAACTGCATCGAGACGGCGGATTGGGTTAAATGCAGCGCCGTGGCGGCGCGGGTGACCCCACCCAAATCTGCAACAGCTACAAAGCTGCGAAGCGCGGTTAGATCAAGATTTCTCGGCATATCACAATCCTTGATGTATTAGCTAACAATCATTCGTTTTACTGTTGATAGCAGATCGGGCAGATATATCAACATCGCTGATGAATACAGCTTCAACCATCAAAATATAGAAAGGATAGGATCATGTTGAACTCAATCGCAAACTCTCACCGCGCAAATTACGCCGCACCCATCAATATTGTGGCAATGCTTAAGACTTGGTCCAATCGTTTCCACCAACGTCGCGAGCTAGCAAAGCTTACTTATATGCAGCTAGCCGACATTGGCGTTTCCGTTTCCATGCGAGATGCAGAGCTACGTAAATTTGTTTGGCAATCGTAAATTGGATATTTGTGTCAAATGTCACTGTTTTTAGGTTCGACGTCTGGCACAAAGGTTCCAATACGAAGAACCAAACAAACTTAAACAAGGAAACAAAACAATGACTGACGTAGCAATCAAAATCGCAAATGCAAAATACCACGAAACAGAATCTTTTACATCAGCCTTACTTTCTTGGGGTGAAAGAGCAAAACAGCGCCGGGAATTGGCCAAGCTAGACAACCATATGCTTGCCGATATCGGGATCACACCAGCGGCGCGTGACGCTGAAATCAAAAAAGCTTTCTGGGAAGCATAAATCAACATTTTGTGTCAAATATCACTGTTAATCACCTAAAGATCGAACATAACAGTGACTGAACAAGAGACAGTGAAAGGAACAAACAAATGACAACTATTACTTTGAACACATGGGTCGCACGCCACAATCAGCGCAAAGAATTGGCAAGCCTTAACTACAGCCAACTTCAAGATATCGGCGTTACAGTTGCCCAGCGTGACGCAGAAATTCGCAAAGGTTTTTGGCAAGCATAATTGCCCAAAACACATCCCTCCCTGATGAAAAGGCCGTACCCGTTGGGTACGGCTTTTTTCTTTAAAATACGCGTGAGCACCCCCCCGATTTCGCTTGAAATTTAGCCCTGTAATGCCAATATCTAGTTCAATCAAACTCATCAGCTCGAGTTCGATAACTAAAGGAGTAGTAAATGGCTGAACCACAAGTAATCCGTCAAACGGGCAGCGCCACGCAGGCGGCCCAGATTGACGAGGGCCTTCGCGCCCATATGAACGCCGTCTACGGTCTGATGTCCGTAGGTATGGCGGTTACCGGTCTAGTCGCATGGTTCGTTGGTAATAACGACGCATTGTTGGCAACATTTTTCACAGGCGCAGTACGCTGGGTCGTTATGTTTGCACCCTTGATCTTCGTCTTCGCCTTTGGCGCGATGGTAAATCGTGTCTCTGCCGGAACAGCGCGGATGATGTTTCTTGCCTTCTCAGCCCTGATGGGTCTGTCGCTGGCTTGGATCTTCGCCGTATTCACCAATTTCTCAATCGCGCAGACTTTCTTTGTCACCGCAATCGCTTTTGCAAGCCTCTCTATCTGGGGTTACACCACCAAGAAAGATATCTCCGGATGGGGTAGCTTCCTGATCATGGGCGTTGTTGGATTGATCGTTGCTTCGATCATCAACATCTTCTTGGGCTCACCAGCGATTATGTTTGCGATTTCAATCATCGGTTTGTTGGTCTTCGCAGGCCTTACTGCCTATGACACGCAGCGTATCAAAAACACGTATCTTGCGATGGCACATCACGGCCAAACCGAGTGGCTGGAAAAATCTGCGATTATGGGCGCGTTGAGCCTGTATCTAGATTTCGTGAATATGTTCATGTTCCTACTGAACTTCATGGGCGCGCAGGAATAAGCATACATACAATCAACAAAAAAGCCGCGAACTTGCTGTCGCGGCTTTTTTTGTTTGAAGGGAATACAATATGATTGAACTACCTCTTTACATTACCTCCTTAGCCGCTTCGATCCTTGGGCTAATTTTCATTCTACAAACTTTCAGCGTAGTTGGCGCACGCTTTTCACATCGCGCCCCTTTCGGTTTGGCTGAAGACGGACAAAGCCGTACTTTGATGAAGCGCGTACGTGGGCACGGCAATATGGCTGAACAGATGCCGTTATTTCTGATTATGTTGGGATTGATTGAATTTCAGGACCTGGCAAGCTTTTCGACGATGCTCATAATCGCAGCAATCTTTATTGGGGGAAGAATTGCTCACGCATTCTATTTTCTTGATATTGGAGCGCATTGGATGTTTCGCCGATGGGGTATGATTTTCACGGCCGTCGCTCAAATTGCTGCTTTGGCTACTCTATTTCTAGGATTGGTTTCCTAGCCCCATACAAATGAAACAAAAAAGCCGCGCTTTTAGGCGCGGCTTGGTAATTCGAATTCTGGCAATCTTACTTGATCTTGCCTTCTTTATATTCGACATGCTTGCGCGCAACTGGGTCGTATTTCTTAACAACCATTTTCTCAGTCATCGTACGTGCATTTTTCTTAGTCACATAGAAATGACCCGTATCAGCCGTCGAGTTGAGACGAATTTTAACTGTGGTTGGCTTAGCCATGATCCTAACTCCGATTTCGGGGGGCGGTTTTGTCGCCCAGAAACTTGAACCCGCGTCATAGCC
>CAZRFT010000164.1:0-3937 GCA_964599255.1 uncultured Neptunicoccus sp.
GTCAGGCCGTTGATCACAGGCACGGTGGAATGTTCCGCAAGTTCCAACAGCTTCTCTTCCTCAAAGGTCCGGATCATAATCGCATCTACATAGCGCGATAGAACTTGGGCGGTATCGGCAATGCTTTCCCCATGGCCCAATTGCATGTCCGAGCCTGAAAGCGTAATCGTTTGCCCACCCATTTGCCGCACGCCCACGTCGAAAGAAACGCGTGTCCGGGTGGAGGGCTTTTCGAAAATCAACGCAACCATCTTGCCTTCAAAAGGTGCATCCGCATCCAGCATCGCTTTGCCCTGCCCTTTGCGCGCCGTTTTCATCGCATGGGCTTGCGTCAAAATCGACTTCAGATCGTCCGCATCTGTTTTATGAATATCTAAAAAATGGCTCATAGTTTTGCCTCTATCGCTTGGGCGGCTTTATCCAAACGCGCCACCGCTTCGTCAATTTCTTGCGTGGTAATGTTTAGCGCTGGAAGCAGGCGGATCACATTGTCCCCGCCTGGCACTGTCAAAACTTCTGCTTCATAGCCTGCATTCACCACATCAATATTTGGCACCACACATTTGATGCCCTTCATCAAGCCAAGACCACGCAGTTCAGAAAATACTTTTGGATGCGCATCGATCAAAGCGGCAAGCTTTTGATCCAAATGTCCAGATTTCGCCGTCACCTCTTGCAAAAAATCAGGCGTGTTCACCAGTTCCATGACTTTCGCGCCCACGGCGGTACCCAACGGATTGCCGCCATAAGTCGATCCGTGCGTGCCCGCGATCATCCCGCTGGCGGCCTCTTTCGTGGCGAGGCATGCACCCAATGGAAAGCCGCCGCCGATACCTTTGGCAACCGCCATGATATCAGGCGTCACACCCGCCCATTCATGCGCGAATAGCTTGCCCGTGCGCCCAACCCCGCATTGGATCTCATCCATCAAGAGAAGAACACCCGTTTCATCGCAAAGGGCGCGCAGGGCACGCAGCTCCGCATCAGGCACGGGGATAATCCCGCCTTCGCCCTGCACGGGTTCAATTAGAATACCCGCAACCGTCTCATCCATCTCCGCTTCCAGCGCGGCAGGGTCACCAAGCGGAATTTGCACAAAGCCCGGCGTCAACGGGCCAAACCCATTTACCAGCTTCTCTGCCCCGGCAGCCGCGATCATCGCGATCGTGCGCCCGTGAAAAGAACCCTCAAAGGCGATGATTTTCGTGCGCCCCGGTTCACCCTTATGATGCCAATATTTGCGCGCTGTTTTGACAACGCATTCCATCGCTTCTGTACCTGAATTGGTAAAGAACACTTGGTCGGCAAATGTCGCATCCACCAACATCTCGCCTAACCGTTCCTGGTTGGGGATGTTGTATAGGTTCGATGTATGCCACAGGCTTTGGGATTGCGTAGCCAGCACATCTGCCAATTCAGCATTGGCATGACCCAACACATTCACCGCAATACCGCCCCCAAAATCAAGGAAACGTCGGCCATCAGCCTCAATCAACCAAGAGCCCTCTCCTTTGACAAAAGAGAGTGGCGCACGTGCATAGGTTGGCATGACGGCGGATGACATTTTATTTCCTTTCAAATTCAAAGAAGCGCTCTTCTGGCTTTGGATTGAATTTTTGTCAATAAATACCAAATAGAGAATGTAAGGGCGGTACCCGAAGGGCGCATTTGTTGAATTTAAGGGTAAGGCCCGCCTTGTCCTTATCTGCGCATATCGGTATAACCTTGTGACTGAGAATTAACGATCATGGATTGGCGCATATGGCCTGGACTGACGAACGCGTTGAAGTGTTGAAAAAAATGTGGGGCGAAGGCAAATCTGCAAGCCAGATTGCCAAAGAGCTTGGTGGCGTGACGCGCAATGCCGTGATTGGCAAAGTGCACCGTTTAGGGCTGTCGAACCGTGCCTCTACGTCTAAAGCAGCGCCAAAGAAGAAAACGGCCGCGAAGAAAGAAACCAAAGCCGCAGCAGCGCCGAAGACAAAATCAGCGGAAAACGCGATTGTGCCGCCAAAGGCCACAAATATTCCGCCGCGCAAACCGATTATTAAGGCTGGGCAACCTTTGCCGCCGCAACCTTCTGCCAATGAAATCTCTGAAGAGGCGCTTGCCAAAGCCGCATCCGTGCAAAAAATGGCCAAGAAGCTGAAATTAATGGAATTGACAGAAAAGACCTGTAAATGGCCTGTCGGTGATCCGGCAACGGAAGAGTTCTGGTTCTGCGGTTTGGATACTGAATCGGGTAAACCCTATTGCGAAGCGCATAACGCTGTAGCCTTCCAACCCATGAGTGCCAGACGCGATCGCCGCCGTTAAGGTTTGGAACAATGATCAAATACACGCTCAAATGCGCCGAGGGCCATGATTTCGAAAGCTGGTTCGATGGCGTAGAGGCTTACGAAAAGCTAGAAACGGCTGGGCTACTAAGCTGCGCGGTTTGTGGCAATTCAGAAGTGTCGCGTGCATTGTCCGCCCCACAAGTCTCCACCGCACGTTCCAAAGAGGGCCCATTGAGCAAGCCCATGTCCACCGCCGAACAAGCGATGGCAGAGCTACGCAAACATGTGGAAGAGAACACAGACGATGTCGGCAAAGACTTCGCCAAAGAGGCACGCAAAATTGCAGATGGTGACGCACCAGAGCGTGCCATTCGCGGCGAAGCAAAACTCGAAGAAGCCAAGGCCTTGGTTGAAGATGGTATTCCTGTTGCGCCCTTACCTTGGGCACGCAAACAACAGAACTAGCTTGCCCTTGCAATTTGGGTTGGCTAGGTAGCGCTCAAACCAAATAAGGGCGCGGAAATGTCCCGCATAGTTATGAAATTTGGCGGCACATCGGTTGCCGATTTGGATCGCATCGCTGCGGCTGCTGATAAGGTCGCCCAAGAGGTGAAAAATGGTCACGAGGTTATCGTGATTGTTTCTGCTATGTCGGGCAAAACCAACGAGCTGGTGGGTTGGGTGAAAGAGACCATGCCCGAATTTGATCTCGCTGAATATGATGCGGTTGTCTCTTCTGGTGAAAACGTCACATCGGGACTGATGGCCCTGCGATTGCAAGTGATGGGCGTGCAAGCCCGTTCTTTCCAAGGATGGCAAGTGCCCGTGAAATGCACTGGCCATCATGAAAGCGCGCGGATTGACGATATTCCATCTGACAATCTTGAAGCCGCTTTTAAGGCGGGGAACAAAGTCTTAGTGGTTGCTGGATTCCAAGGTGTGATGGCCGATGGACGCATCGCCACTTTGGGGCGCGGTGGATCCGATACAACAGCCGTGGCTTTTGCCGCCGCCATCAAGGCGGAACGCTGCGACATCTACACAGATGTGGATGGGATCTACACCACCGACCCGCGCATCGTGCCAGAAGCACGCAAACTTAAAAAAATCTCTTATGAAGAAATGCTGGAACTTGCCTCACAAGGGGCCAAAGTCTTGCAAACACGCTCTGTAGAACTTGCGCGTTCCTATCAGGTTCCCTTGCGCGTGCTTTCCAGCTTCGAAGATGATATTTCTGATAAACAAGGTACCGTTGTGTGCCGGGAGAAAGATATTATGGAAAATATCCGTGCCGTAAAAGGTGTCGCCTATAGCCGTGACGAAGCACAGATCACGCTTGTTTCAGTTGCAGATCGCCCAGGTGTTGCCGCTGCCATTTTTGGCCCCTTGGCCGATGCTGGCGTGAATGTGGACATGATCGTTCAAAACATCTCTGATGGTGGGCGCACAGATATGACCTTCTCTTGTCCCATCGATCAAGTGAAGCGTGCTGAAAAAGCGCTCGCGGAAGCCAAGAAAGAGGACATCATCCGTTACAAAACCCTGAAATCGGATGAAGACGTCGCCAAAATCTCTATCGTGGGCAATGGGATGCGCAGCCACGCAGGAGTTGCGGCGAAGATGTTCCAAGTTTTGTCTGACAAAAGCATCAACATCCG
>CAZRFT010000165.1:0-4567 GCA_964599255.1 uncultured Neptunicoccus sp.
GTCATCATCGCCAATTGAATGGGCGAAGCGAGTACAAAGCCCTGACCAATGCCAGAATTGGCCGTGTCACCGGGGAACCAATCTTCGCCGCGAACACGTGATTTCCATTCTTTTGTTGGGGTCAGACCATCGCGCACAGCAGGAAGCGGTAGGTCGGGGGCAACACCAAGACCAAGCGCTTGCGCCGTTTCTGTGATGCGGTCAATCCCGAGTCGGATGGCAAGGTCGTAGAAATAGACGTCACAGGACTCACGCAGTGCCGAAGTCATCGTCATTCGACCATGACCACCCGCACGCCAACAGTGAAAACGTCGGTTGGAGATTTGCATATGACCTGGACAAAAAACACTTTCCTTCGGTTCAATTAGACCGTGGTGTAACCCCGCAAGTCCCACGACCATTTTGAATGTTGAGCCCGGGGGGTAGGTGCCCTGAACCGTTTTATTGGCAAGAGGGCGGTAGATATTCTCGTTTAGTTTTTTCCAGTCAGCAACAGAAATACCATCCACAAATTTGTTGGGATCAAAGCTGGGCGCAGAGGCAAGGGCAATGACATCTCCGTTCGTCACATCCATGACGACGGTGGCGGCACTTTCGCCCTGCATACGTCGAAGCGCAAAACCTTGAATTTCGGGATCGACCGTGAGTTGGAGGTTGTTTCCTGAAATTGCGGATTGTTTGTCTAGTTCGCGCATAACGCGACCAAGGGCGTTCACCTCAATTTGCCGAAGGCCAGCTTCGCCGCGAAGCGAAGTTTCGTATTTTGACTCAATGCCGTTTTTTCCGACCTGAAAGCGCGGGATAAGTAAAAGGGGATCAGGTTTTTCCAAACCTTCAAGATCGCGTTCTGATACGGGTCCAACATATCCCACGATATGGGCGAAATCTGCGCCGTTGGGATATTGGCGGTTTAAGCCAAGTTTGGGGGTAAGTCCCGGCAGGGCTGGCGCATTTGCTGAAACGGCAGCGATATGTTCCCATTCTAAGCCCGTGGCAACTGTCACTGGAACAAAGGCGCGGCGTTTCTTCATCTCTTGTAAAGTGTTTTGAATATCCTCTTCGGATAAGGGGATAATCGCGGACAATCGTCTGAGCACAAGTTCGGGATCGCCTGCTTGTTCGCGCACCATTTCAATTGCGTAGACCTGTTTATTCAGCGTAAGCGCGTTTCCAGCACGATCAAAAATGATCCCACGGGGGGGTGGGTCGAGGCGAATATTGACGCGGTTCTCTTCTGCAAGAAGGCGGTATCTTTCATTTTCAGAAACGCCGAGATCGAACATCCGCCAACCCAATAGGCCAGCCGTGGCAAGCTGAACCGAACCCAGCAAGGCGACCCGCCGCGTGAGTTTTGAATGAGGATTTGATTTCGAAGAGCTCATGCGTCATCCGCTTTTTGTTTTTCAACAATAGCGGCTTTGAAAAGCAGCGATATGCACAAGACCGCGACCGGATAATAAAGAATGGTGACGGCCAACTCAGCGAAGGTTCCAAAAATTGGATTGCGATCTGCAAAAATAACAATCAGCAGCATTTCCCGAAAAATCGTCGCAAGGATAAGCACAATGCCCACAAAGCCCCATTCGGTGCCAAAGTTCATACCTTGCGTGCTCATCCGCATGGTCTTGAGATAAAGGGTAACAAGGATCATCGTTAGGCTACTCAGGCCTAGGGGATGATAAAGAAGAATATCCTGAAGCAAAAACACCACAAACACCAACCAAACAGGCAAAAGGCGGGGCAATCTAATGACCAACGCTATTGCAAGAACCAGGACAAAATTCGGTGGATAGAAACGGCCTGGTACAAAATCAACAGGCAATAAAAACAGATAAAACACCACCAACGATAGCAGCACGAATTTGGACTGTTGAAATGCAACATACCAGAAGGCGGTCCTATCCATCGCTAGCCTCTGAGTTCGGGAAGATTTGTGGGTTGATTAAAGGACCAATTAGGCGATCAGGATCCTGGATTGGTGCATCGGGTGAGAAGCGAATGATGCGCAAGAGTTCTAGCCGTTCAAATTCAGCGGCCAAAATCGCCTCGAATTCACCCTCAGATGTTTGCACGACCTGTCCCACCAGCAAATCGGCGGGGAACACGCCACCATCACCCGAGGTTTCCACGCGGTCACCGGGTTCGATTTGATCAATCCCTTCGATGAATTTTAGATCAGGGCGCAAACTGTTATTGCCGCTTAGTATCGCGCGGCGGTTGGAAGGCATAATTTTAACGGGGATTTGAGACGTTGCATCTGTGACAAATAAAATCCGAGATGCGCTGTTTCCAACCGACACCACGCGACCGACCAAGCCAAGCCCATCCATTGCCGCCCAACCTTCAACCAATCCGTCCTGACGTCCCAAGTTGATCAAAGCCGTTTGTCGAAATCTGGTGCCGCTATCGGCCAGAACACGGCCCGAAACAGATGAGAGTTCAGGGCTGAGTTTGACTTTGTTCAAATCCAAAAGTCGCGCATTTTCTTGCTCTAGCTGAATTGCAGCTTCTCGCCATGCCTTCATACGTTGCAATTCTTGCCGCAGTTCTTGGTTTTGTTGATGGAGACGCTCGTAAGACCGAAAGTCTAAAACCATCTGGGTCAGCCGATTAACCGGCGTCATCGCCCAATCCATCGACGGGACAAAGCGGTCAATTACAGCAATTCTTAGTCTTTCAGCTCTGGGGTTATCAATTCTCCACAACAGAACGAGTGCAAGCGAGAGGATCAAAAAAATTACAATACCAAGGCGTGCCACCAGCTGCATTGAATTTGCATTTAGGTTTGGTGATCCGGCCAAATCTTTTGTCCCCGTTGGGCGCAATTAACCCTTAGCTGTTAAAGTCGATTATGTGGCTGAGTTCTTTTTCATATTCGAGTGATTTACCCGTGCCCAAAGCCACACAATTTAAGCTGTCCTCGGCCACGGAAATAGCAAGCCCGGTTTGTTCGCGAAGCGCTAGGTCGAGATGACCCAAAAGCGCACCACCACCTGTCAGCATCACACCGCGATCAACAATGTCGGCAGCCAAATCTGGCGGGGTTGATTCCAGAGCTTGCAATACCGCATCGCAAATCTGTTGCACGGGTTCTGCCAGAGCATCTGCCACCTGTGCTTGGGTCATTTCGATTTCTTTTGGTACGCCGTTCAAAAGATCGCGCCCACGGATGGTCATCGATCGACCTTTGCCGTCTTTTGGCATTCTGGCGGTACCAATCTCTGTCTTAATTCTTTCAGCCGTACTTTCGCCGATCAAAAGGTTCTGCTGACGACGCAGGTAAGAAATGATGGCTTCGTCCATACGGTCACCACCGACGCGCACAGAATTTGCATAAACAATATCACCCAATGAAAGAACGGCGACTTCTGTTGTCCCACCCCCGATATCGACAACCATCGATCCTGTGGGATCTGCGATGGGCATGCCTGCACCAATAGCAGCGGCAATGGGTTCTGCGATCAAGCCTGCCTTGCGGGCGCCTGCTGAAAGGACGGATTGCCGAATGGCGCGTTTTTCAACCGGAGTGGCGCCGTGAGGTACGCAGACAACGATACGTGGTTTGGACAAACGAGCGCGATTGTTCACCTTTAAAATGAAATGTTTGATCATGGCTTCGGCCACATCAAAATCCGCGATCACCCCATCGCGCATTGGACGGATTGCCTCAATCGATCCTGGCGTTCGGCCGAGCATCATTTTGGCGTCTTCACCAACGGCAAGGACCTCTTTCTTGCCTTCCTTTGTATTAAAGGCGACAACCGAGGGTTCGTTAAGGACGACACCCTTGCCTTTGACATAAATCAGCGTGTTGGCGGTTCCTAAATCAATCGCCATATCTGCTGTGAATAGACCTGAAATTGCGCCCAGCATATTCTTTCGTTTCCCTTCCCATTGAACGGGTTTGGCTTGTTATAAGAGCCGTTTCACTCAAATTAAAGCGAACATTGTCAGTTTGACCTACAAAGCCCTGATTTTTAGGGGTTTTTGAGCGGATTTTTGCGACCACTTTGGAAAATGAAACCTCATATCCCTATCGAGATATGAGGTTACTGTTTTGGTGCCCACCCGCCCACCCTGATAGGGCGTTCGGGTGGATAATTATTTAAGTGTCTGGTTTTGACTTTTCGCGGCGTACCAAAAGCTTGTTCAGCGCATTTACATACGCCTTAGCGCTTGCCACCACGGTGTCTGTATCGGCAGATTGGCCGGTGACGATCTTGCCGTCTTCTTCCATCCGAACCGTCACAGTTGCCTGCGCATCTGTGCCTTCGGTCACCGCATGAACTTGATAAAGCTGTAGATGCGCTTTGTGAGGGAAAACCTTTTTCACAGCGTTAAATGTCGCGTCTACGGGGCCGTCCCCGTCGGCAGTGACTTGATGATCCTTGCCATCAACGCGAAGGGTCAAATCGGCGGATTGTGGCGCTTCTGTTCCACAAATCACGCGAAGGAATTTCACCTGTAGATGATCATTCGCTGCGCTGGTTCCACCGTCAGAGACAAGTGCAATAAGACCGCCGCCATAAACTCCTTTCTTGCGATCCGCGAGCCCCTCGAAGCGAAC
>CAZRFT010000166.1:0-2261 GCA_964599255.1 uncultured Neptunicoccus sp.
GTCATAACGCACAGCAATCGGCAAGAAATGAAACTGAATATCAGGATAAGTGATGCCTGCCTTGGAGCGAATAAACCCACAGCTTTCAAACTGGTTCGACGCGCCCAGACCCGTTTTTGTGAAGAGCCATTGCGCCCCAATAAGCGCTTTTGAAAATAGGTTCCAATGTTTGTAAAGCGTCACCGGTAACTTGGAGGCGATTTGAATATACATCTCCAAATGATCTTGTAGGTTTTGACCCACACCGGCGCGATCTGCGACAACCTCAATCCCATGTTCTTTAAGATGTTTCGCTGGCCCAATACCAGACAGCATCAAAAGTTGAGGCGAGTTGATGGCAGAGGCCGCAATGATCACTTCGCGCGAGGCATCAAGCGTTTTAACCGATCCCCCATGCTCATATTCCACGCCCGTGGCTTTACCGTCCTTGATAATTACCCGACGCGCCAGGCCTCGCACAATTTGGCAATTTCCGTTTTTCTTCGCTGGATGCAGATAGGCATTTGCCGCAGACCAGCGACGCCCCTTCCAAACGGTTTGCTCAAAGGGGCCAAAACCTTCTTGCTTTTCACCGTTATAGTCGCTTGTGACCTCATAACCTGCCTGACGTCCTGCTTCGACAAAGGCATGGAATAATGGATTCTTTCTTGGACCGCGAGATACGTGCAAGGGACCATCCTTACCCCGCCAGTCTGGATCGCCCCCATGGCCCCCATCATGCCAGCTTTCCATCCGTTTGAAGTATGGCAGCACATCAGCGTAGCTCCAGCCAGATGCCCCACTTTCCGACCAATGATCATAGTCATGCGCATGCCCGCGCACATAAACCATGCCGTTAATCGACGATGACCCACCAATGACTTTACCACGCGGAGTAACCAATCGGCGTCCACCCAAATGCGGCTCTGGCTCTGATTGATATCCCCAATCATAGAGCGACATATTCATCGGATAAGAAAGAGCCGCAGGCATTTGAATGAGTGGTCCCGCATCCGAGCCCCCAAATTCCAAAACAATCACAGAATGACCCGCCTCTGACAGGCGGTAGGCCATCGCACATCCAGCAGAGCCGGCGCCAACTATCACATATTCAGCTTGCATATAGGAATGGGTATTTCATTTGTTGCGTCTTTGACGCCCTAACCGCGCCTAAAACAGTTCCAAATGCGTCAGCGCTTTTGCAACAGGCCTGAGAAACCAAGTGAAAAGGCAAAAAATATAGCGGCAACGGAGACAATCGTCGGACCCGTTTGCGTGTCATACCAAAGTGAAATTTGAATGCCGCCTAGCACGGACAGAACGCCAATACCTGCACCAAAGATTGCCATGCTTTCGGGGGATTTGGCCAAGGGGCGTGCGGCGGCGGCGGGAATTATTAATAAAGATGTGATTAATAAGACGCCAACAACCTTGATCGCCACCGCCACAACCAAAGCCAGTGCGACAGTCAAAATAAAATATTCCCGATTGGGTGAAATGCCCGCCGCATAAGCCAATTCAGGATTCAATGTCGCCGTAAGGAGTTTTGCCCATCGATACCAAAGCAACCCGATAATTAAACCCGCGCCAAGCCAAATTACCAATAAGTCTTGTCGCGAAACGATCAGGATATCGCCGAACAAAAACGCCTCTAGATTGAACCGCACCCCTTCAAGAAGCGACACCGCAACCAAGCCAAAGGCAAGTGCCGCATGCGATAGCACCCCAAGGCTTGTATCGCTGGAAAAGCCGCGGCTGTTCAGCTGAGCAAGCAAAGGCGCCAGCGCCAAAGTGACGACTATCACGCCCGTGACAATCGACAGGTTGAAAGCCAAAGCTAGTGCAACGCCCAACAAGGCCACATGGGCAGAGGCATCGCCGAAATAGGCCATGCGCCGCCAGATGATGAAACACCCTAGTGGTGCGGCGGCAAGTGCTGTTCCGACCCCTGCAAGGATCGCACGAGTTAGAAAGTCATCAAGCATTAGTGTTCGTGCCCGTGGTCGTGAACATGATCATGCTCATGTCGATAAAGCGCCAAGGCACCACCAGTTCCTGTTCCAAATAGCGCGCGATATTCAGGTGCAGAAGCGACTTGCGCTGGCGCACCGGCACAACAGACATGACCGTTTAGGCAGATAACCCGATCAGACGCGGCCATAACAACGTGCAATTCGTGACTAACCATCAAGACCGCGCAATTAAGCTGATCGCGTAGCTCGGCAATGCGGTTGTAAAAATTGGCCGAACCCGCCTGATCAAGACCTTGTGTGGCCTCATCC
>CAZRFT010000167.1:0-2955 GCA_964599255.1 uncultured Neptunicoccus sp.
TTCATCATCGCAGGTGAAAGCGCGCAATTCGGGCAACCCGAAATCAAGCTGGGTGTGATTGCGGGCATTGGCGGCACGCAACGCATGACACGGCTGATTGGTAAGGCCAAATCCATGGACATGCACCTGACCGGTCGCATGATGGGGGCGGCAGAAGCGTTGTCGAGTGGATTGGTCGCGCGCGTTGTACCTGATGATCAGGTGATGGACGAGGCGATGAAAGCTGCAAAAACGATCGCAAGCTATTCCAAACCTGTCGCGCAGCACGCACGAGATGCGGTGTTGCAGGCAGAGGAGCTTGGCCTGAGCGATGGGGTTTTGTGGGAACGCAAAGTCTTTACCGCGTTATTTGACACAGAAGATCAGAAAGAGGGCATGGCCGCTTTTGTGGAAAAGCGGAAACCCAATTTCAAACACCGCTAGGCTTGGGCGGAATGGAATAGGTCAGGCTGGCACGCGCAACGGGCACGTCGCCCCCATCGCTGTAAACCAAGACATCGCCCACAATCAGGGCGCGACCATGTTTTAAAATACGTGCCTTTGCGATCAGATCGCCTGGTGCGGGCTTTCGCATAAAATCAATCGAGCAATTGGTGGTGACCGCCAACGCTTCGCGCCCAATGCAAGCGAGGACGGCCATATACATGCTGCAATCAACAAGGCTGAAAATCGAGGGGCCCGATACGGTGCCACCTGGGCGCAAATGGCGGTCAGCGACCAAAAGGCGGACTGTTGTTTCTTCGGCAGTGATACTTTCGATTTCGAATTCACCACGAACTTGCGGAAAAACTTCGTCCAAAAGTTCCATCACATCGGTTTTGTCTAATTTCATCGCTGTAGCCCGTTCATTTAATTTTGATGAAATCACGCAAGGGCGGGCTGGTCAATTCTTGCATCCCCGAATAAATTCGCGCCCAAGAAGTCAAAGGATAGATCATGAGCGATATTGTCATTGCAGGAATTGCACGCACGCCGATGGGCGGGTTTCAAGGCGCGCTAGCAGGCGTGGAGGCAACCGCCTTGGGCTCAACCGCGATTAGCGGCGCGTTGGCGGATGCAGGTATTGAGGCGGATGCTATTGATGAGGTTATGATGGGCTGTGTTCTGCCTGCGGGTTTGGGCCAAGCACCAGCACGCCAAGCCTCTCTGGGTGCGGAGATTCCGCAATCGGTTCCGACATCGACTGTGAACAAGGTCTGTGGTTCTGGCATGAAAACGGTGATGCTGGCACATGATCAGTTGAAGGCGGGCAATGGCGAGGTCATCGTGGCTGGTGGGATGGAAAGCATGACAAATGCGCCTTACCTGTCGCCCAATACACGATCGGGTGCCCGGTTGGGCCATGTGGAAATGAAGGATCACATGTTCCTTGATGGCTTGGAAAATGCCTATGACGGGAAACTGATGGGTCAGTTTGCAGAAGCGACCGCACAGAAATATCAATTCACGCGTGAAGCGCAGGATGAATTTGCGCTGAAGTCGCTGGCCAATGCGCAAGAGGCACAAGCCAGTGATGCATTCACGGGCGAATTGTCCGCGGTCACGGTTAAGACCCGTAAAGGCGATGTGGTGATCGAGAGCGACGAGCAGCCGCAAAAGGCTCAGCCAGAGAAGATCCCAACACTACGCCCTGCTTTTGATAAAGAGGGCACGGTCACAGCCGCGAACAGTTCGTCCATTTCGGATGGGGCGGCGGCGTTGATTGTGACGACGGCGGATGTCGCGGCAGAAAAAGGGATGAAGGTTCGGGCGCGAATTGTGGGGCATGCATCCCACGCGCATGAGCCAGAGTGGTTCACAACCGCACCTGTTCCAGCAACGAAGAAGCTGTTGGAAAACATCGGCTGGTCTGTGGATGATGTGGAGCTGTGGGAAGTGAACGAGGCGTTTGCGGTGGTGCCGATGGCCTTCATGAAAGAGCTGGGCATCCCGCGTGAGAAGTTGAACGTTAACGGCGGCGCCTGTGCGTTGGGCCATCCAATTGGGGCTTCTGGTTCGCGGATCATTGTGACGCTTCTGAACGCTTTGGAAAAGCGTGGGCTGAAACGCGGTGTGGCGGCGATTTGTATTGGTGGTGGTGAAGGGACGGCGATTGCGCTGGAGCGGGATTGAGGGATGGATTTTCTGCAGTGAGCGGCAACGACAAAGATGATGCCATTGATGGATGGATAAAACGCCTCATAATATTCGCGGCAATCTTATCTTTTAACTTTACTGCCGACCCCAATCTTTTCAAGCAACCTAAGATATTAATTATCACGCTAGTAGTTGGTTCGCTGATGTTTTCTCCTGAGTTAATCAAGATTGTCAGGCACGTTATTTGTATGGTGCATAATAATAAAAATTGAAAAAAGCATTCCGAAAACGCTCGCAGATTTTTTAAATTTTGATTTTTCCGTTGAATTTCACCCAACCCTTAAACCCATCCCTTAAATGCGCCGCGTCAAATCCCATGTCTTGCAGCGTCGCAACAGTCAGGGCGGAGCGCCAGCCGGAGGCGCAGTGGAAGATGAATTTTTTATCCTGCGAAAAAATATCCTTGTGATAGGGGCTGTCGGGGTCGACCCAGAATTCGATCATGCCGCGCGGCGCGTGGAAGCTGCTTTCGATATAGCCATCCCTCTCACGTTCACGAATATCGCGGATATCGACGATCACGACATTAGGATCGCCCTGCATTCCCATCAGCTCTTCGGTTGTGATTTCTTCAATCCGCGCACGCGCCTCTGCCACCAATTGAGTGGCTGTTTTTTTGAGTTTTGGCATGTTTTTGCTCCCTTTCCCAACTGTTTGAAAAAGTGCCAAAGATGTCAACAGTTGGGCGCCCCCTACATATTTGCTACACAATTCAACCTGAACTTGTAGCTGTTCTGTAGTGTGGTCCAAGCGTTCGCACTCTAGCTATCACCGAGAGTTCGGCACTTGTTGTACCCCCTTAAATGAGTGTCATTTCTG
>CAZRFT010000168.1:0-2201 GCA_964599255.1 uncultured Neptunicoccus sp.
AGAAGCTTTCAAAGCCGAATGGGGCCGCGAGCTGACCTCTGGGCGCAAGCTCGCCAACTTTGCTCTTACCGAGCCGCAATCCGGATCAGACGCCTCCAACATGTACAGCCGCGCTGTGATCAATGCCGACGGCACCTGGACGATAAACGGCGCGAAAGCCTGGGTGTCGTTGGCGGGTGAGGCGGATATCTATTTTACAGTGGTCAAAACCTCGGACGCTCCGGGTCACAAGGATATGGCCATGATCGCTATTCCGAAAGATACGCCGGGTCTGAGTTTCGGACCGCGCTATGAGACGCCATCATATAATTTCCTGCCGATGTCTGAGATGTATTTGGATAATGTGATGGTGAGCGAGGACAATATCATCTTGCCGGTTGGGCAGGGTCTGCAAGGGTCACTCATGGCGATCGATATTGCTCGGGTTTCGATTGCGTCGGGGTGTTGCGGTTTGATGCAGGCCGCTTTGGACACCGCTCTGGCCTATAGTCACAACCGCAAAATGTTCAAAGGCACCAATCTGGATCTGGATGGCATTCAATGGATGCTCGGAGAAGTGGCGACAGATCTAGAGGCCTCTCGTCTTTTGTACAAAGCGGCCGCAAATGCTTTGGGCACGGATCAAGGGCCCCTGATGGCTGCACATGCCAAGCGGTTTGTGCCGGATGCGGCGGTGAAAGCGGCGAACACCTGCACGCAAGTTTTGGGTGGTATGGGTTTGCTTAAGCCTTACGGCATGGATCGGCTGTCGCGCCTGTCTCAGATGCTGCGGATCGTGGATGGCACCACAGAGATCAGCCGGGTTGTGATTGGACGCTCGCTGAAAGCCAGGGCGAAAACGCTGCCGGTTCCAGTGATCCCAAAGGGATTTGGTGAGGCCTGAGGCTAGTGGCCGCAAAAAAGGCCGCCCAAATCGGCAGCCTAGCGGCGAGTCACACTGAAGTTGGGGCGCTTAAGCCCCATTGCTCCCCGCGACCAAACTGCGGTCGCAGGGAGAGGGACGTGTTGCCTTAGCCGTTTTTCAGGATCGAGCGCACGTGTGCTTGGGTCTGAACAAAGCTGTCATCGCCATCATCGTTGATGGTGTTCAGCAGGTGAACGATGGTTGCGTCAGACACGGTGGACAGGTCAGCTTCTGGAGCGAACTTTTGGATCAGGGCTTCATTTGCGCCTGTTGCGTTGGTCATTGCGGATGCTGCACCAGTTGCTGCGATAAGAGCGACGACGGAGGCTGTAAGAATGCGTTTCATGATATTTTCCTTTCGGTTTCGTTAGACGGGGAGTAGCCGTCAGAGTTTTAAGGTGTTGAGAACGAATTAGCCGTTCTTCAGGATCGAACGAACGTGGGACTGGGTCTGAACAAAGCTATCATCGCCATCGTCGTTGATGGTGTTCAGAAGATGTACGATGGTCGCGTCAGACACGGTGGACAGGTCTGCTTCAGGTGCAAATTTCTGGATCAGAGCCGCGTTTGCGCCAGATGCGTTGGTCATTGCGGATGCTGCACCAGTTGCGGCGATCAGGGCGACGACGGAAGCTGTAAGTACACGTTTCATAATGTATTCCTTTCGGGTTGTAGGACGGGGAGTGACCGTCTGGTTGGGTGTCAGTGTCTTGCTGACGAGTTCAAGCTAGGGATCGAATTGCTGAGTTTGAAATCACGAAATGGCACACGCTGACTCACGCTGATATGAGTTGAAAAGAGCAGCATTCGTACAGGGTGCTGCGCATTTCTGCACATCAAAGGTGCGGATCAATATACAAAGGGATGTGTCGCACACAGGCCGTGGTTTTTTGAGAGTGCCATGTGAAGTTTCCGCGATCCGATCCCCGCAAAAAAAATCGTTCACCATTTTATGAGTGCTATTTTTTCGCTTTTGTTTCAGAAGTTTCACTGGTCTGTGTACAATGGGATACTGAAATCAAGCATCGTCTTGCTTCGAATCCTGCAGAAATGCGCAAGTAAGAGTCTTTCTCTCTTGCAGTTTTCGTGAGTCTTGCGTAATTCCAGCGTCACCGTAGGGGTATAGCTCAGTTGGTAGAGCGACGGTCTCCAAAACCGTAGGTCCCGGGTTCGAGCCCTGGTGCCCCTGCCATTTCTCCAAAAATTGCGTCTATGATCCGGATGCGCTGCGTTTTTCGGCGCGCCAGTCCCACGGTGTTTGCGTGTCGGCTTGCCAAATGCCTATACCTTTTTTCTT
>CAZRFT010000169.1:0-14371 GCA_964599255.1 uncultured Neptunicoccus sp.
GGCGAAGATGTTCAAGTCTTCGACGGTGCGGCATCAAAAGAAACAACCACAGTTGAGGCGCTGATTACACCAGGCTGTCGGATGGTAGGTCGTACATTGGGCGAATTGCGATTGCGCCGCCGCTTTGGGATTTACACGTTAGCGGTCCATCGAAGTAACCAAAATATCGGCACGCAGCTGGATCAAGTTCGATTGCGCGTGGGGGACACTATTTTGATGGAAGGTGCGCCAGAGGATATTCAGCGCATGGCCGAAGAGATGAATTTGGTGAACCTTTCTGAGGCGTCTGAACAACCTTTGCGTCGCCGACATGCGCCCATTGCAGTTCTATCGCTCGTTGCTGTTGTCGTCCTTGCGGCGCTTGGCATTGCGCCGATTTTTGCGCTTGCTGTGATAGCAGTAGCGGTTGTTTTGCTGTCACGGTCCATCGATTCTGACGAGGCGTTTCAATCCATTGATGGACAGCTTTTGGCGTTGATATTTGGCATGCTCGCTATTGGCGCAGGGTTGCAAGAAAGCGGGGCAGTGGCGCTAATTGTCGATGGGATTGCACCCTACCTGTTTGGCTTATCGCCCTTCTTCTTAATCTGGGCGATCTACCTGTTAACCTCACTTCTTACCGAATTGGCATCGAACAATGCGGTTGCTGTAGTGGTGACGCCTATTGCGATTGCGCTTGCCGCGCAGTTGGGCGTTGATCCGCGCCCCTTGGTGATCGCCGTGATGGTTGCGGCGAGTGCGAGTTTTGCGACCCCCATTGGCTATCAGACAAATACACTTGTCTATGGGCCGGGTGGGTATAGCTTTACCGATTTTATGAAAATCGGGATACCACTCAACATTAGCATCGGCATTTTGGCGAGCCTGCTTATTCCAATTTTCTGGACGCTTTAGAGCGGCCAGAAAACGAGGATTGCAGGGATGGATACCGCAACGATAAGCACCTCCAGCGGAAGGCCGGTGCGCCAATAATCGCCGAATTGATACCCGCCAGGCCCCAAGATAAGCGTGTTGTTTTTATGCCCAATCGGGGTGAGGAAGGCGCAAGAGGCGGCCACCGCAACTGCCATGAGGAAGGGATCTGCATTAACACCTAAGGATTCCGCCATGGCGATGCCGACAGGGGCGGCAACAATGGTGGTGGCTGTGTTGTTGAGCACGTCAGACAACGTCATGGTGACAACCATCAAAACCGTAAGGATTGCCCAAGCGGGCATACCTTCGGTCAACCCGATCAAAGAGCCCGCGATAAGCTCAGTGCCACCCGAAGCCTCAAGCGCCTGACCCAAGGGGATCATGGAGCCGAGAAGAACAACAACGGGCCATTCCACGTGATCATAAATCTCGGCCAAGGGAACGATACGAGACAGGGAATAAAGTGCCACAACGCCACCAAGGGCGATGGGGAGATAGACGATCCCAAAACTTGCAAGCGCAACGGCACCGACAAAAAGTCCGACCGCAAGCCATGTCTTGCCATCTTGGGTAACACTTAATCCACGTTCCGCGAGAGGCAAACAGCCAAGCCAGTCAACGACCTGAGCCTCTTGGTCACTTGGCACCAGGAGCAGTAGAATATCGCCTGAACGGATTTCCGTTTTACGCACTTGTTTCGCAATTCTTTTACCGCCGCGCGAAATCCCCATAAGCACAGAATTCATCCGCCAGTTCAATCCAACGGAAAGTGCAGATTTACCCGTAATGCGCGATGTTTCCGTGACAACCACTTCGATCAGAGAGAGACCTGATCCCGCGGCTTGAAGTTTTTCTTTGCGCGCCTCGTCGGCGAAGTCGAGTTTAAGGCCGGTTCGAAATTCATCGATGGCTTCGGGCACAGCTTCGAGGACCAACGCATCACCTGTGACAATTTCGCGGTTTCGCGACGTGCCATAAAGCCGCCGCCCATTCCGCACCATCGCAATAATCGCGACATCGGCTTTTTCCGCTTCGGCATAAAGCTCGTGAAGTTTCTGACCAATGAGTTTTGATCTTGCAGGTATCGTCAGTTCGGCAACATAGGCGCCAATTTCCAATAGCTCTTCTGCGGCGTTACCTTCTTCCTTTTGTATCGGAATTAGGCGCCAGCCGATCACCGCGACAAAGAGTAGACCTGCAAGAGCTGCAACAATCCCAACGGGCGCAAAATCAAACATTTTAAATGGCTCGCCAAAGCTATCCTCGCGGATCGTTGCAATAATAATGTTGGGCGGTGTGCCAATCATCGTGACCATGCCACCCAAGATGGTAGCGAAGGAAAGGGGCATGAGTGTCAACCCAGGCGAACGTTTCGCCTTTTTCGCGGTTTGCATGTCCACGGGCATAAGTAACGCAAGTGCAGCGACATTATTCATAAAGGCAGAAAGAACAGCACCGACCGATCCCATTATTGCAATATGTGCGCCAAGCGATCGTGAGCTATCAACCAGTGAGCGGGTAATTAGATGCACCGCGCCAGAATTCACAAGCCCAGCGGATACAATCAGAACCAATGCCACGATCAAAGTGGCAGGATGACCAAAGCCGTCAAACGCGGCATCTTTGGGTACAACCCCAACAATCACAGCCATAATCAGTGCGCCAAAGGCCACCAAATCATAGCGCCAGCGCCCCCAAAGCAAGAGCCCGAAGACAGCACCGAAAATGCTAAAAAGAATGATTTGATCCGTTGTCATCGATCCCTCCCCGAATAAAGGGAAGCTAGGGAGGCGCGCACGCGCTGACAACCCCTTGAACCCTCATTTCCCATGTCATAGACACGCGCCAAGGTTTTTGGAGGCAAGAGATGGCCGGACATAGTAAATGGGCAAATATTCAGCACCGTAAGGGACGCCAAGACGCTGCACGTTCAAAGCTGTTTTCCAAATTGGCAAAAGAGATCACGGTTGCGGCAAAAATGGGTGATCCCGACCCTGATAAAAACCCACGTCTGCGATTGGCAGTAAAAGAAGCCAAATCTCAATCCGTACCAAAGGACGTGATCGAGCGCGCGATCAAGAAAGCCTCTGGTGGGGATGCAGAAAACTATGACGAGATCCGCTATGAGGGCTATGGTCCAAATGGTGTTGCGGTAATCGTCGAAGCGATGACAGACAATAAGAACCGCACAGCATCTACCGTTCGCTCGACGTTTTCGAAAAATGGTGGCAACTTGGCAGAAACAGGTGCGGTCAGCTTTATGTTCGATCGGAAGGGTTTGGTTGTTTATCCAGCGGATGCAACAGACGCCGATACTATGTTTGAACATGCAATCGAGGCGGGAGCCGAAGATGTTGAAAGTTCTGAGGATGGGCACGACATTTACTGTGCGGATACTGATTTGAATGAAGTTTCAAATGCCTTGGAAGCTGCATTGGGCGAGTCCCAAACGACAAAACTCGTTTGGAAGCCGACAACGACGTCAGAACTTGATTTAGAGGGGGCGCAAAAGCTTCTAAAGCTGATCGAAGCATTGGAAGATGATGACGACGTTCAAAACGTGACAACAAATATGGAAATCTCCGACGAGATTATGGCCCAGCTTTAATGGATCACCGCGCTTTTGTTGATCGGCTGCCCGCTGATCTAAAGCGTGATTTGCAAATACGCAGCAATTTCAAAGGCTTGATGCAGCTTGCGCTGCATTTGGGGTTGATCCTGACGCTCGCAACTTTGGTCGCTCATGGTGGGGTTTTGCGGTGGGTTTTTACGCTACCGCTTGGTGTTTCAATAATTTTCTTGTTCACGCTTGAGCATGAGGCAACACATAAAACGCCCTTCGCTTCTGAGCGCCTCAATGAAATCGCAGGACATTTGGCGGGATTTTTAATCTTACTGCCCTTTACTTGGTTTCGATATTTTCATCTGGCGCATCACAAATACACACATGATCCGAAACGCGACCCGGAATTATTGGTTGGGGCGAAATTGGAGACGCGCTGGGACTACGCCAAGCATGTCAGCGGAGTGCCTGTTTGGGCGGGGCAAGTTAGAAAACTTTTCAGCAACGCATTGGGGCGGAAACTGGAGGCGCATTTTCCAAAAAGCGCGATTTCCAAAATTAAATGGGAAGCACGGTTCTATCTGGCTGGGTATGCAATTGTGCTGGCCAGCCTTTTCTGGACAGATTTGGTTTTATGGGTCTGGATCGTTCCACTTCTTCTTGGGCAGCCATTGCTGCGGCTTTATCTGTTAGCAGAGCATGGCCGCTGTCCGCATGTCGCCAATATGCTTGAAAATACAAGAACGACCTATACCACGCGGTTTGTTCGTTTCTTGGCTTGGAATATGCCTTTCCATGCCGAACATCACACGATGCCCAACGTGCCGTTTCACGCGCTGCCGAGGTTACATAAAGAGATGGCGAGCCAATTAAAATCAACCTCAAATGGCTACAGCGATTTTCACAGCGAATATGTAGGCGCGCTTAAGAGCTAGCCCAGCGTTCCAGCTTTGGAATGCGCCGTGTAAAGGCCCACGCCACGGGGCGCCACCAGCCGTCTTTCACCATGATATCGACGACCATTTTTTGAAAATCTTTGACGTCGGTTCCTTGGTAATAAAAATTCCCCTCGCCATAGCAAAGCGAACAATATTTCGAGCTTTTTGAACCGTCCTTTTCTGTGCCGCCGCCATTTATGTCTTTGTGCATAGGCATGTCACAGCTTTGACAATGCTGTCTTTTGGTCATGTGTTCACCTCCTCGCTTGGCAATCACCCAACGTGACATAGAGTTTATGTTGGACATTCAAGGAATCAAGCGCCATAGCTTTGTTCCGTGTATAAATACACCGTTTTTCTGCATAAACGGTGACGCTTGAACAAAGGAGGCTTGTCATGCGCATTGGGGTTCCAAAGGAAAGTTTCAAAGGGGAAACACGTGTTGCCCTGACCCCTGCATCCGCGCTGGAGCTACAAAAGCTCGGCTATGATTGCATGATTCAAAAGGGTGCTGGGAAATTATCTGGCTTTAATGACAAAGACTATAGCGATGCTGGTGTGACTGTCACAAGCGCCGAGGCGATCTATAAAGAAGCAGATGTTATTGCCAAAGTGCGCCCTCCTTCGAGCACAGAAGTCTCAAAGTTAAAGAAGGGTCAGACACTAATTTCCTTTTTCTATCCTGCGCAAAACGAAGCCTTAATGAATGCCGCAAACAAAAAAGGGGCGCATGTGATTGCGATGGATATGGTGCCCCGCATCAGCCGTGCGCAAAAAATGGATGCTCTGTCATCGATGGCCAATATTGGTGGTTACCGCGCGGTCATTGAGGCAAGCAACGAATTTGGGCGCTTCTTTACGGGTCAGGTGACGGCGGCAGGTAAAGTGCCGCCGGCGAAAGTTTTGGTTGTGGGAGCCGGTGTTGCGGGATTGGCCGCAATCGGTGCGGCGACTTCGATGGGTGCACAAGTTTACGCATTTGACGTGCGTCCTGAAGTGGCCGAACAAATTGAATCCATGGGTGCCGAATTTGTATTCCTAGAGTTCGAAGAAGATCAAACAGATGGTGCGGAAACAGGCGGCTATGCTGCGCCCTCAAGCCCAGAATTTCGTGACGCTCAGCTTGCAAAATTCCGAGAGCTGGCACCCGAGATGGATATTGTGATCACCACAGCGCTTATCCCGGGACGCGATGCGCCGGTTTTGTGGACCAAAGATATGGTCGAGATGCAAAAGCAGGGCTCGGTTGTTGTGGATCTGGCGGCAGAGCGTGGCGGAAATTGTGAGATCACAGAGGCTGATAAACGTGTCGTTTCCAAAAATGGCGTTATCGTTTTGGGTTACACAGATTTGCCTGGCCGTATGGCACAACAAAGTTCAACGCTATATTCGACGAATATTCGCCACATGATGACGGACCTGACGCCGAAGAAGAACGGCAAGCTGGTTCATGACATGAAAGATGACGTGATCCGCGGAGCAACGGTGACGCATAAGGGGAAGATCACCTTCCCGCCGCCGCCGCCCAAGATTCAGGCCATTGCCGCGCAACCGAAGAAAGATACGCCCAAGGAGCCAACCCCAGAAGAGAAGCGCGCCTTAGAGGCCGCCGCTTTCAAAAAAGAAACCCGCAATCAGGTGATTTTGCTGGCAGCGATGGCCGTCCTGATCCTTGGGGTGGGCACTGTTGCGCCTGCAAGTTTCATGCAGCATTTTATTGTCTTTGTTCTTTCTGTCTTTGTTGGGTTTCAAGTCATTTGGAATGTGAGCCATGCGCTTCATACACCTTTAATGGCGGTCACAAACGCGATCTCGTCCATCATTATTCTAGGCGCATTGATGCAAATTGGCTCAAGCTCGTTCTTGGTGATCATTCTGGCTGCGGTTTCGATATTCATGGCTGGTATCAACATTTTTGGCGGATTTCTCGTCACGCGTCGCATGTTGGCGATGTTCCAGAAGTCGTAGGGGGAAGGAAGATGGAATTTGGATTTACCACTGCGGCCTATGTAGTTGCGGCTGTTTTGTTTATTCTGTCCTTGGGCGGATTGTCGGGACAAGAAAGCGCCAAACGTGCAGTCTGGTATGGCATTGTTGGGATGGCGCTCGCGGTTGCTGCCACGCTGATCGGACCGGGTAAGGGGCTTTGGATTCTCTCTGTTCTGCTGATTGCAGGCGGCGGTATTATTGGTGTTTTTATCGCCAAGCGTGTTCAGATGACTGAAATGCCGCAGCTTGTTGCGGCGATGCATTCACTGGTGGGGCTGGCTGCCGTTTTTGTTGGCTTTAACGCGGATATTGAACTGACCCGAGTTCTGGCGATGGATCAAATGACGCGCAAAACACTGGATGGGTTTGCAGCCGTCTTGGCAAAAAAGGACACAATTGAAATTTCAATTCTACGGGTCGAGATTTTCTTGGGCGTGTTTATTGGGGCTGTTACCTTTACCGGCTCTGTCGTTGCCTTCGGCAAACTTGCAGGCAAGGTGAACACAGCCGCGATCAAACTGCCGGGTGGTCATATGTTAAATGCGGCGGCGGCGATTATTTCAGTGATGCTTGGGATTATGTATTTCCAAGGCGATGGCATGTGGACCTTGATCTTCATGACGCTTCTGGCCTTCTTCATCGGCTACCATTTGATCATGGGTATTGGCGGGGCAGATATGCCCGTCGTAGTATCTATGCTAAACAGCTATTCTGGCTGGGCCGCGGCGGCGATTGGATTTTCCCTTGGCAATGATTTGTTGATCGTTGTGGGTGCGCTTGTTGGCTCTTCTGGTGCGATCTTATCCTATATCATGTGTAAGGCCATGAACCGCTCTTTCATCTCCGTTATTTTGGGCGGCTTTGGCAACACTGCTGGTCCGCAAATGGATATTGAAGGGGAAATGAAACCTATTGATGCCTCTGCCGTGGCCGCACAGCTTGATGCAGCAGAAAGTGTTATCATCGTACCGGGTTACGGTATGGCAGTCGCGCAAGCACAACAGGCGGTGTCCGAGTTGACCAATCGTTTGCGCGCCAAGGGTAAGAATGTTCGCTTTGCAATTCATCCAGTTGCAGGTCGATTGCCGGGGCACATGAATGTGCTTCTGGCAGAGGCGAAGGTGCCCTACGACATCGTTTTGGAAATGGACGAAATTAACCAGGATTTCCCGGACACAGATATGGTCATTGTCATTGGTTCGAATGACATTGTGAACCCAGCTGCACAAGAGGATCCAAATTCCCCAATTGCCGGAATGCCGGTTTTGGAAGTGTGGAAAGCCAAACAAGTCATCGTGTCCAAACGAGGTCAAGGTACGGGCTATTCTGGGATCGAAAACCCGCTCTTTTTCAAAGAGAATACCAATATGCTTTATGGTGATGCCAAAGACAGCGTTAACCAGCTGCTTTCGTCCATCAGCTAGTTTGGGTGCGGCGGCGCATTTCGATGCGCCCCACCCATATGGTGAAAAGCAGCTGTAGCACTGCAATAACGCATAGAAGGGCGAGCAACAGCACTGCTTGATGGGTTCCAGATACGATGAAGCCTGCAAGCGAGCTGATCACCGCGCCAAAAAGCGTCATAGTTGATCCAGACAATCCCGACGCGGACCCTGCAAGATCAGGGTTCACCTCTAGCAATGCAGCCATCGTATTTGGGATAACAACACCATTTCCAATGCCCATTACGAAGACGGAAATGAAAAAGAAGATAGGCGTCGTTGGCATCAAGATCACTAAGAACAAAGATAGCGCGAACGAGCCGATCAAAAACAGCCCGCCTGCCATAATCATGGGCTGAATTCCAAATTGTTTGCTGTAGCGACCCGAAATAAAATTGCCGACAAAATATCCAATCGGCATGATGCTTAGGTAAATACCAAGCGTGGTAGGGCTGAAGCCATAGGTTTTTGTTCCGATATTGGGGCTTGTTGAGATAACGATAAAATACATCGAAACAGTGAGGGTTAGGATCGCGACGTAACACCAGAACCGCACTGACGCTAAAAGCGTTGGGTAGCTATGAAAATGCTCTGAAAATGAACTGGCTCGATGACGAAGCGTTTCCCCAGAATCCAAGAGGATCAGAGCCCAAGTCAGAAAATTCACCGCCGTGATGAAATAGAAGACCGAACGCCAGCCAAATGTCTCCTCAAGAACACCGCCCAATGGGATAGACAACATTGGGACAACGGCCATGCCCATTGTCACGTAGCCAATTTTGGATGCTGCATCTTCGCGGGCGACGACATCGCGAACGATCGCCCTGGACAGCACGGTCCCAGTCACAGCAGCGGCTTGGATACAGCGGTAAATCATGAAGCCCGTGTAACTTTCCGCCAAAGCGGCCCCAAGTGTTGCCACCACGCTGATCGCTAAGGTGCTAAGGATTACCGGTCTGCGCCCATAAAGATCCGAAAGTGGTCCAATAATAAGTTGTACTATGGCAGTGAACGCCAAGTAGATTGTAATCGCCAGAGACATAGACGGATATGGGACGCCAAAATCCTTCGCCATATTAGGCAGGCTCGACAAAAACATATTCATCGGCAAAGCAGCAGAAGCCGTCATGATCATCAGGGTGAACATGGTGGGCGGCGTAAAACGGTTTAGAAATATGGGGCTTGGAGAAGAGGCCATTGGCCATGCGTAGACCCCAATGGGAACCTTGTCCAATGGAAAGCGAGGTTTCATTTTACACTGAGGCAGGCTAGGGAAGAGGCATGATAAAACATCGCGGCTTTCCTTCGCGCCTACCTGGTACTGAAAATCACTTCACCATCAGGCGTGCCAACAAAAATGGTGCGACCAAATTGGTGGCACGCGAACGCTTTGCCGATCGCCGCAATGTCGACAGCAAAGCTGATGAAGCTTTCTTGAAGGCACTAATCGAGTATTTCGGCGAGGAGCCTTTTGAACGTGGAAACCTTGATGCTGGGCGCTTGAGCTGGTTATTGGGTCGCGAGGTTGTGGCTGTGGGTGATGCTTTCGATCCAGAGGATTATGAAGCGCTTTTGCAGGTTAATATGTCCAAAGCTATGGCGAGTTACCCACAAATATTTGAAGAGGAATAGGCGGAAACTAGCCTATCTCTAATTCCTCAAATGGCGGCATTTTGCTCGTCGTTTTTTCCCACAGCGTATGGGTTTGAAAGAGCCAAGGGACCGTGCTTAATTATGGTTAACGCAACGCAGTTACCTCTGTAGCGCGTAGACAGAAGAGGCAAGGGCCAGCTCACTTGTGTGTCCCCTAAAAATACAAGTGGTCGAATCTTCCCCTCTTGATTTGGCAAGGCCCCCAAATCTTCTGTCGGCTCGGATAGTCGAGTTTCAGCGATAGCTGAGTCCCCTTTCCACTGCCCCCTTCGCGTCCACACCCTACGCAAGGGGGCTTTCTTTTGTGTTCACTTCTTTGGACTTGCAGGACCAATGCTCCTACGCCTAAATGTGGCGCAGCTACGGAGGGACTAAATGGGCTACGCAGAAATTTATGATGCCTGGAAATCAGATCCAGAAAAATTCTGGATGGAATTGGCTGATCTTGTGCATTGGGACAAAAAACCGTCCAAGGCACTTTTTGATGACAATGCACCGCTTTATGAATGGTTTTCCGATGGCGAGATTAATGCCTGCTATAACGCCGTGGATTTACACGTAGAGCAGGGACGCGGTGACCAAACAGCGATCATCTATGACAGCCCTGTCACAGATCAAAAATCCACAATTTCTTACAGTGATCTAAAGTCCCGCGTTGCAAAACTCGCTGGGGGGCTAAAAGCGCGCGGTGTAACAAAGGGCGACCGGGTCGTCATTTACATGTCGATGACGCCTGAGGCCGTCATTGCGATGCTAGCTTGCGCGCGCATTGGGGCCATTCATTCGGTGGTCTTTGGCGGCTTTGCCTCCAACGAGTTAGCCGTTCGAATTGATGATGCCCAGCCAAAAGCCATCATCGCGTCCTCATGTGGGATCGAGCCTGGCCGCGTGGTGGAATATAAACCCCTTCTTGATGCAGCGATTGATATGGCGACCCATAAGCCAGAATTCTGCGTCATCTTTCAACGTGAGCAAGCGCTCGCGGATATGAACGATCGCGATGTGTCTTGGTCGGATTTCGTTGCAGATGCGCCAGAAGCGGAATGTGTCCCAATGAAGGGCAATGAACCGCTTTATATTCTGTACACGTCTGGCACGACCGGACAGCCCAAAGGCGTGGTCCGCCCGGTTGCAGGCTATGTTGTGCAGCTTTTCTGGTCGATGAAGAATATTTTCAATGTTGAGCCGGGCGAGACCTATTGGGCTGCGTCAGATGTTGGCTGGGTCGTTGGCCATTCCTATATTTGTTATGCGCCACTTATGCATGGAAACCCAACAATCGTGTTTGAGGGCAAACCGATTGGAACCCCAGATGCGGGCACCTTTTGGCGTATCATTGAGGAATATGATGTAAAAATACTCTTCACCGCCCCAACAGCGTTTCGCGCGATCAAGCGTGTGGACCCAAAGGGAGAGTTTGTTGCCAAATTTGATTTATCAGGGTTGCGCGGTCTGTTCCTTGCAGGCGAGCGTGCGGACCCAGATACGATCATTTGGGCGCAAGATCAGTTGAAAGTGCCCGTGATTGATCATTGGTGGCAAACAGAGCTTGGCTATCCAGGCATCGCAAATCCCTTTGGTATTGAGCTAATGGAGACAAAACTCGGCTCCCCTTGTGTACCGATGCCTGGCTTTGACATGAAAGTTTTGTCGGATGAGGGTGAAGAATTGCCGGCAGGCGAGTTGGGTGCGATCGTCTCTAAACTTCCTTTGCCGCCTGGTACATTTCCTACGCTTTGGAATGCAGAAGCACGGTTTAAGTCGGCTTATCTAGAGGCGTTCCCAGGATATTATGAAACGGGTGACGCAGGCTATATCGATGAAGACGGCTATGTTTACATCATGTCGCGCACGGACGATGTGATCAATGTGGCTGGGCATCGTTTGTCGACGGGTGCAATGGAAGAGGTCTTGGCCGCTCACCCAGATGTAGCTGAATGTGCTGTTGTCGGGGCCGCTGATGAGCTTAAGGGCGAGCTTCCTCTTGGGCTTCTGTGTTTAAATGCTGGCTGTGACAAATCCGAAGAAGAGATTGTCAATGAATGCGTGGCGCTTGTTCGCCAAGAAATTGGTCCCGTGGCGGCATTTAAACAAGCAGTAGTGATTGAGCGATTGCCAAAGACCCGTTCGGGTAAAATCCTGCGAGGGACAATAAAGTCGATTGCTGATGGCAAAGAATATAACATGCCAGCGACTATTGATGATCCTGCCATTCTTGATGAAATCACAGGGCACCTAAAGCGCATCGGTTATCCCGCCTAGCGCTTGCACGTGCATCGCTTGCCCGCTAATCAAAAGATAAGCGGGCAAAGGATAGCAACATGGCAGAGATCGTCGAAAATCCAAATGAGATCGACGACGATGCCTATTTGTTAGAAGCGGAAACCGTTGACGCAATCCTAGAGGCGGTTGACGCGGGTAATCGCCGAAAGCTCTTACGTCTTCTTGATCCGCTTCATGCGGCGGATATTGCTGACCTTCTGGAACAAATCTCTGACAAACGCCGCACGGCGCTGATCGATCTTTGGGGTAAGAAGTTCGATGGCGAGGTTCTGGCTGAATTGGATGAAAACCTTTCGGCCGAGTTAATCGAAGAAATGCCCGATCACATCGTGGCCGAGGCGTTCAAGGATCTTGAATCTGACGATGTCGTCGATCTGATCGAAGATCTGGATGAGGCGCAAAAAGAGGTCATTCTAGATGCGCTAGAAGACAGTGATGAGGCGGCGGTTCGCCAGTCACTTCTATATCCTGAAGATTCCGCGGGTCGTTTGATGCAGCGCGAAATCGTCATGGCGCCTACGCATTGGACGATTGGACAGGCGATTGACACCTTACGCGCCGAAGAAGATTTGCCTGAGCAATTCTATGATATATTGGTTGTCGATCCACGCGGCGCGCCAGTGGGAAAGGTGCCGCTTCATAGTCTTATCGCGCAACCCCGTGATACATTGCTAACAGATGTGATGGACGAAGATTTCCGCACCATTCCAGTGATGCAATCACAAGAAGATGTTGCCTACGCTTTTAACCAGTACAACATGATCTCTGCGCCTGTTGTGGATGAACAGAACCGCCTTGTTGGTGTCATCACCATTGATGATGCGATGGAGGTTTTGGGCGAAGAGGCCGAAGAGGATATCAAACGCCTTTCCGGTGTCGGGGATGAAAGCCTGACCGACAAAATATTGGAAATCACCAAACGCCGTTTCCCTTGGCTTGGTATCAACCTTGCGACCTCTATCATTGCCTCAATTGTGATCGCTCAATTTGCGGGCACGATCGAGGCGATTGTGGCGTTAGCGATTTTGATGCCGATAGTCGCTTCGATGGGCGGAAATGCCGGCACGCAGACTTTGACGGTCGCTGTACGCGCTTTGGCAACGAAAGATTTAACGCCTGCGAACGCTTGGCGTGTGATCATTCGCGAAGGTTTGGTGGGGATTTTGAATGGCATAATCTTTGCCGTGATAATCGGCGCAGTTGGCTACATCTGGTTTGGGGATCACATGCTGGGTGTTGTTTTAGGCATCGCCATGATTGTTAATTTGTTTGTCGCAGGTTTGGCAGGAATATTGGTTCCTCTAAGCCTTGATCGTTTGGGTTATGATCCAGCATTGGGATCATCCGCCTTTGTGACGACGGTTACAGATGTGATTGGATTCTTTGCATTTTTGGGCTTGGCAGCTGTAATGCTTTTGTAAGCATGCCGAACCCTATGGCAAGCGCATAGTCTTTTCTTTACCCTGTCGGACGACTTTGACGGTGCTTTCTCCAATCGCCACCAACTGCCAGCCAGAGATTTTTTGTCCCTGTTTGATCGTGCGAATGCCACCGGTTGGGGTGCGAAAGATTGCGCGGCGGCTTTTTGGGGCGCCGACGACGCCAATCAGGCTGAGTTGATTTTTCCGGTAGGTTCCACTGACGCGACGGACGTCTTTTTCTTCAATGGATCCAACGTCAATTTCGTCTTCGGGATTGCCCTGCAATTCGATATTCGCAGCCGCGATGCGCCTTGCCTCGACAAACAAAGCCAAATTAGTCGTCCATCGATTTGTCTTACGTGGTGGACGAGCCGAGACGAGGGCCGCATATTTTGACGCACTTGCAATATTCGCTGCCTTTTGTTCTTCCTCTGCAATCGCAATTTCCAATATGTCATTCGCAATGGCTTGGGCGGCTGAAACGACCAAATCAGGGGGGGTCTGCACGATGATCAAATTTTCGGGGCGCCGAATGGGGCGACTGCCAATTGCGCCGCCACGTATGTTGGGATCAACTCCCGCCTCTTGCTCGTTCGATTGGAAGTCTAAGGCAATCAATTCTTCAATCGTTGGTTCAGGCTCGATTTCGCTGGGCTGATTGGTAGAAACTTCAATTTGCCCCGTGATTTCGGACTCTACATCGTTAGATATAGCAACCTGAATATTCTCAGTGGTTTCCCCTTCGCTTCCTTCAAGCTCAGCAATTTCTTCAGGTGTAAGATATTTATTTTCCTCGCCTGCAATTCCAGTTAGGGCGAAAAAATTCAGGGGCTCTGTAGTTTGAGGGGACGAGAGGGGTATGACGCGGCGCTCGTTTCGGTCAAATACGTCGTTTGATATCGGGGTGCTAAGTCCAGTGACCCGTAGGGTAAGTGCCTTTGGTGCCAACTGGACATCAGTTGAAACTGGATCAAGCAGGATATTGGGTTCAGGCGGGGGATCGAATACACCCGATTGTAGAGCGGAATAACCAACGCCAACACTGAGCGCCAAAAGGGCGGCGATCGCCCCTAACCGCTTTGTAAGCGGGTGCTGGAGAGCTGTGCGTTTCATATCGAAGACGATTTGATCGTCGAACCCTTCGACCCGCACACGCGGTGCAAAATA
>CAZRFT010000170.1:0-8139 GCA_964599255.1 uncultured Neptunicoccus sp.
AAATACCAGCGCTTCGCGGCTTTCAATATCAAGGTGGTTTGTCGGTTCATCAAGGATCAGCAGATGTGGGGCATCGAGTGTCGCCAGCAAAAGGGATAGTTTTGCCTTCTGACCACCCGATAGGTTCTTCACGGCCAATTCTGCTTGCTCTGCTGTAAGGCCACCGTTTGAAAGGATAGCACGCCGTTCTTTGGGTAATTTATCTGGCAACGCGCGCGTTAAATGGTCGAGAGGCGTTTCCGCCAAAATCAATTCGTCGACCTGATGTTGCGCGAAATACCCAATTCGAAGTTTATTGTGAGGGCGCACAGAACCGTTCATTGGTTTTAAGCGATCAGAGATCAATTTCAGGAGCGTGGACTTACCCTGTCCATTTGCCCCCAAAAGCCCAATGCGATCATCTTGATCCACACGTAGATTAATGTTGGTTAAGATCGCGGTCCCATCATAGCCGACCGACGCATCATCTAATTGAAGGATCGGCGGAGAGAGCTCTTCTGGCTCCGGAAATGAAAAACGAGCCTGTGTTTCGCGATTGGATGCCGCTATCGGTTCCATTTTTTCCAAGATCTTAATTTTCGATTGGGCTTGGCGTGCTTTAGACGCCTTGTAGCGAAAGCGATCAATATAAGATTGTAGGTGTTTTCGCTTTGCATCCTGTTTTTTTGCGGAAGCTTGGGCGAGCGCGGCTTGTTCAGCGCGCGCCCGATTAAACTGATTATAGCCGCCCGAATAAAGCGTCAATTTCTGATCAGAGAAATGCATAATTGCATCCACAGAGGCGTTCAGCAGGGACCGATCATGCGAAATCAACAATATCGAATAAGGATAGCTCCGGAGATAACTTTCCAGCCAAATGGTTCCCTCAAGGTCAAGATAGTTGGTAGGTTCGTCAAGCAGCAACAAATCGGGTGCTGAAAACAAAAGACCCGCCATCGCCACGCGCATGCGCCATCCGCCCGAATATTCTGCAACAGCGCGGGCTTGCGCCTCTTGATTAAATCCCAAACCTTCTAGAATTTTGGCGGCACGCGCCTCTGCTGAATAGGCGTCGATTGTGTTTAATCTTTCGTGAAGCGCAGCGAGCTTCCCAGCATCAGTTTCAATATCAGCTTGCTGAAGCAGAGTTGCGCGTTCTTGATCAAAGCTGAGCACCGTGTCGAGCAAACTATCGTCAGTTCCCGGCGCTTCTTGTTTTAACATCCCGATGCGCGCGCCTTTTGGAAGGCTGAACTCTCCTGTATCAGCGGCTAACTCTCCATCAAGCATGCGCAAAAAGGTCGTCTTACCAATGCCATTGCGCCCAACTATACCAACCTTGTGGCCAGCAGGGACTTGGACATTTGCAGAATCCAAAATCGGTTTGCCAGCAATAGAAAGGCTAAGGTCGGAAATTGTAATCATGGTTTGCTTTCTGCGTCTCTGGACGGGCAAGTCAACCAAGACTTTTCAAAGCCTATATTGCGTGTTATGCGCGCGCCAAATGCGGCACGCCACGCCGTTCAATCTATCAAAAAGGATAAAAAATGGCTTTGGAACGTACATTCTCCATCATTAAACCGGATGCCACGAAGCGTAATTTGGTTGGTCAAATCGTAGCGAAGTTGGAAGAGGGCGGTTTGCGCGTCGTTGCGCAAAAGCGCATCCATCTTACTAAAGCGCAGGCTGGTGTTTTCTACGGTGTTCACAAAGAGCGCCCGTTCTATGATGAGCTTTGTGAATTTATGTCATCAGAGCCAATCGTCGTTCAGGTTCTAGAGGGCGACAATGCAATTGCGCGTAATCGCGAAATCATGGGCGCAACAAACCCAGAAGAAGCAGATGCGGGAACAATCCGTAAGGAATTCGCCCTTTCAATCGGTGAAAATTCCGTTCACGGATCAGATGGTCCAGACACAGCAAAAGAAGAAATCGCTTACTTCTTCTCTGGCCTAGAGCTTGTTGGCTAAGTTTTTGAGATAAAATTCGTGAAAAGGGGCTCCTTTGTGAGCCCTTTTTTATGGCACCAAGATCAGCAAATTATATTGTAGCTGCATTGCAAATTGGAAGATTTGATAGCTTCCATAAAAAATGCCCAAACAAAGCGCAGTATGTGCAATACCGCGCGAGTTCTTGCGTATCCAGCCTGACTCCACACGGAACTCGGGCATATCGATTGCTTCTGCGGTGCGAACAGGGTGTCTGGAAATCTGCTCTTCGAAACCACGCGATTGCGAGCGGAATCTAAAGTCTATGACGGCCATTTAGCTCTCCTTAGTGAAAACCTTCTTCTGGGCTTTCTTGCGCCCAACATAGGCGACTGATTCGCTAATTCAACAAAAATTTTGGCTGTGATTCTCTTTCGAAAATCTGGTGCAATTTGGCAACAAATCTAGGGCGTTCGGTTGTTTTTTATAACGCCTAGATCATCAAGTTCTTTCTCAATACCCGTTAAATTCTTGCCCGAATTACCGAGTTTCGCCTTTATCGCGTCAAAACGGATCTGAAGCGCTGCTTTCTCTTTTCCTTTGCAGTCATTCCAGGGTCTTCCCTGTAATCCCATTACAAGCGCATAAAATCCGATGAAATGTGGCTGCCCGCCTGCGCGTAAACCTTGGAAATAGGCCTCATCTGCACCTAATTTTTCTATTTGCTCCGCTGTTTTGATCCCTGCGCGACCAAAAAACTGATCCGAAGCGGGTCCTAAATTTCTGATCGAGGAGGGTTTGCTACTCACTCACCTTTTCCTGTTTCAAAATTTCCAAGATTGGCTCTGCCTTGGGAAAGGAAAACAAACCCCATTTTGTGTAGGACTTACCGAAACTTTGTCCATCAATGGTCTCAATAGGGTTCACAACAAAACCGTCAGGCGTTTTGTAGACATCTTTGGCCACTTCGTGCCGCGTCTTAGAGACGACTTCCCCTTCAAAGGTGCATGTCGTCTCATTAACGCCTTTGGCCGACGTGCCAAAACAGCGCAAATCAACTTCCTTATTTTCAAATAGAAACGTCGCGCTCCTGTCGCTTTTTAAGAAGATCGATCCGTAAAGTACTGCGATGCCTTTGTCTAAAAGGTCGGCTACAACTGTTGTCGCCAAAGCGACGATGTATCCATCGACCTTTAGCTCATCTAGGATTTCTTTGCGTTGATCGCGAATATCAGGTGGATCAGGCATCGATACCTGTCCAGAGGCGGTCGATGTGGAAAACAATAAAGCGATTAAGATCAAGATGCGCATGGCCGGGCTCGGTGACTATTCTTGTGCGAATGATTTAACAAACTTGGCAAGCGTTGCCGAATAAATTTTGTGTTCTTCAGCCAGAACCTTTTGTTGCAGGCTTTCAGCGGTCTCCTGAGCGGTTATTTGTACGCGCGCTTGGGCAAGAACGGGCCCACCGTCCAATTCTGCCGTGACAAGATGGACAGAACAGCCAGCTTCTTCATCGCCTGCGTCAATAGCGCGTTGATGCGTGTTTAAGCCCTTATATTTCGGCAAAAGAGAAGGGTGGATATTCAAAATCTTGTCCGCCCATTTATCGATGAAATCCGATGAAAGGACACGCATGAAGCCCGCAAGACAGATGATATCAATTTTGTGGTTCGTCAGAACCACGTGCAGCTGTTCTTCAAATGCTGAACGTTCAAATAGTTTATGATCAATTGTTTCTACCGGAACAGAAAGGTCTGCCGCCTTTTCAATACCTTTCGCGTTGGGGACATTTGAAACCACCAACGATGCTTCTGCATTGATTTCGCCAGCCTGCATAGCTTCCACAAGTTTGACCATGTTGGAACCAGAGCCTGAAATTAGGATGGCTACCCTTAACATCAAAGGGATCCCGAATAGCGGACGCCATTTCCTTTTTCTACGGCACCAATAGAAATTGGGTTCTCTCCCTCTGAAGCGAATACTTCCATTAGCGCCTTTGCATTGTCTTGGCCAACAATTGCAATCATGCCAATACCGCAATTAAAGGTCTTTAGCGCCTCAGCCTGATCCAAACCCGCTTGATCAATCAGCCAATTAAAAATGGGCAATCTTTGCCAAGAAGACAGTTCAATGTGCGCACCCAACCCATCTGGAAGTGCGCGGGGCAAGTTTTCGGTTAAACCTCCTCCCGTTATATGCGCTAACCCCTTGAGTTTGCTTGTTTTCAATGCAGCAACGGCGGGGCGAACGTAAAGCTTCGTCGGCTCTAGAAGGTGTTTAGACAAAACGCCATCTGCAAAGGGGCAGGGAGCATTCCAATTCAATCCTGATTTTTCAACAATCTTTCGTACCAGCGAATAACCATTTGAATGAACCCCGCTGGAGGGAAGGCCGATTAGTATATCGCCATCTTCGATATCTCTTGGAAGAGTTTCCCCACGCTCCATCGCCCCAACTGCAAAGCCAGCGAGGTCGAAATCTTGGCCCTCATACATGCCGGGCATTTCAGCAGTTTCCCCGCCAATAAGCGCGGTATTTGCAAGACGACACCCTTCTGCAATGCCCTTAATAACAGCTTCAGCAGCATCAAGTTCGAGTTTGCCCGTCGCAAAATAATCTAGAAAGAAAAGGGGCTCAGCGCCTTGACAAATCAGGTCATTTACGCACATGGCCACTAGATCGATGCCAACCGTATCTAGATGTCCTGTATCGATAGCAATCCGAAGTTTTGTCCCAACCCCATCCGTTGCTGAAACTAACACTGGATCCTTATACCCAGCTGCTTTTAGGTCAAACATTGCGCCAAAACCACCAAGGCCGTCCATGACGCCTGGTCGGTTAGTGGATTTTGCTGCTGGTTTTATGCGCTCAACCAGTGCGTTGCCCGCATCAATATCAACGCCAGCATCGGCGTAGCTTAATCCGTTTTTCTTGCGCATCTTTGCCCCTTGGAATCGTTGTCTTCATTTACCCAATCAATGGTCGAATTAAAATGGTGTTGTCGCTTGACCTGTTCGGGGGCGGGCGATATTCGAATTACAGGCGGGCCTGTAGCTCAGTTGGTTAGAGCAGAGCGCTCATAACGCTTTGGTCGCAGGTTCGAGTCCTGCCGGGCCTACCAATTCAAAGGGTTCACGTGATGACAAAATCCCGATTGCTTATACTCAGCATAATCGGGAGCGCCCTGTTGTTCGTAGCCTTCGTTGGCTTTGGGCTACATCGCGGACATTCGATTGACTACAATCTTTCCTGGCATCGCCAATTTTCAGATTTGTTTTGGAACGGTCATCTTTTACCTAAATTTGGTTCTGACTTGGGATTTGGCTTTGGGGGGATGGACCTTTTTTTCTATGCACCATTCCCATTTTATGTGAGCGCCACATTTGGCGAAATATCCGTGCTTTTCAGCGGGACCCCAAATGCCCTTGCCGCTGGGTGGGCGTGGCTTTTCATATTCTCTGGAATCGCAATGTATTTTTGTGCGCGAGATCATTTCTCTCGAAACACATCTGCGATCGTGGCTGTTTTATATGTCCTCGCGCCTTACCATCTTTGGATTGATTGGTTTCTACGATCCGCATTGGGGGAGGCGGCGGCCTTTGTGTTTGTCCCAATTGTTTTTATGGGGTTGTTAAGATTGGTTGAGAAGAACTCAGGTTTTTGGCTGCTTGTATTCGGACTAACGGGATTGGCCCTTTCCCATCTTCCCAGTCTAGCTCTGGTTCTTATTTATTTCGTGCCGCTTTTCCTTCTTCTTTCTTATGGGACTTTGACGCCCCAAGAGTTTTGGAAAAGGCTTTTAAAAGGGCTTATGGCTTCTCTATTGGCTGCGGCTCTAAGTGCCTTTTATTGGCTTCCCGCATTGTCTTTGCTTGGAAATTATTCAAGCGACATTTTGAGAATTGATCATATGTCGCCAGAAAACTGGCTATTCCCTTGCTTTGACTGCGTGAATTCCAGTTCGATGGTTGGGTTATTGCTCACCATTGGTGCTTTTCACGCGTGCTTTGTGGCGGCATTTTTTAGTCCGATGAAACAGGCAAATACCTCGCTTTCAAAAGGTATTTTTGTAATTTTGATAATTTTTGTCATCCTTAACTCTGCCATCGCTTATCCCATTTGGAAGTACACGCCTTTGGACTTTATTCAATTTCCATGGCGTGCGTTCGTAATTCTTGAAATCGTCATACTGCTAGGACTAGGCTATCTAATAGAAATTAAGTTTCCTCGTTATAAAATTCTCTTGCTTTTGTTCCTTTTAATTTTCCTGCGGTTTGCCGTTTTCTTTGTTCCTTACGCTGAACGGGGTGAAATGTACTCGGGTGAATTTGCCCCAATGGTCACAGCCTTGGAATACATGCCGCAAGAATCTTCGGTATTGCTTGTTGAGCATTTGGCAGAACGGGGTATGCCTCCGGCAGCTGTAACTTTATTTCAAGGGGATTACCTGTCCGATATTCGAAATTCGGTTGATTTTGGGGGGACTATTATGGGTAGTTCCCGTGGTTATGAAGTTGTTCTTTCAAATACTGATGTCGAAATTCCAATCTTTTATAATCCTCTTTTTGAGGCCATCTCGAAGGAAGGCGTGGTTTTGGAGGCTACAAGCTCTGAAAGGGGATTGCTGATCATCGAACCACGAGCGTCGAATTTTAGCTATTACTTACCCATGCAGAGGTCAGAGAAAGTTGGCAATTTGATTTCAGTATTTGGGCTTTTGCTTGCCGCCTTGCTATTAGCACTAACGTGGTATCGTAATCGTAGCCCGAAGGCCGCCTAGCTTCCTTGAATGTTTAAGCTCTAATCGACCACCGTGATTGTTGGCGATATCATGCGCAATAGAAAGCCCTAAGCCTGATCCGGAAATTTGATTTTGGTTTCGTGCCTGATCCAAACGCTCAAAAGGTGTCATCGCTTTTTCGCGTTCTGCCCGAGGTATTCCTGGTCCGTCATCTTCAACAACAAATGTGATCCATTTTTCACCAATATCCACTGTGAATTTTGCCTTGGATGCGTAACGCTTCGCATTGCTTAACAAATTCACGATTGCACGACGAAGTGCTGTTTCTTTTCCCATGATTGTTTGGCTGCCTGAAGTCTTGCCAGTAAATTCAAGCTCAACATCGTGTTGTAACCGCTTGCGATCACGATAAATGCTTTTTGCAAATTTTTTGACGTCAATTTTGGTTGATTTTTCGCCACTATCCCCCCGCGAGAAGTCTAAGAAAGTTTCTAGTATATGTTCCATCTGAGAGACATCGGACAAAAGCTCCTTCGTACCATCCACATCCTCTTGCATTGAAAGGGACAGACGCATTCGGGTAAGGGGTGTTCGAAGGTCGTGGCTAACGCCTGATAGCATTGCCGTTCGCTGTTCGATTTGACGCTCGATGCGGCTCATCATAGATCGGAATGCTTGGCCTGCGACGCGCACCTCTTTGGCCCCGGAGGGCGAGAAATTAACCTTCTGACCTTTACCGAAATCTTCTGCCGATTGCGCTAATCGATTGATGGGCCGAATTTGATTGCGCAAAAACAGAACAGCAAGGGAGAGGAATAATAAAACAGTAAAAAACATCGCGACCAGTAACTGATGCGGATTGGCTGCTGAAATTCGACCGCGTGCGACCGTGATTGAGAATAGCTGTTCCTTTCGTTCAATAAACACGAGCACTTGCTTGGATCCTGTATCGAAATCAACATGAGAAAATCCAGGTAAGGCGCGCTCAAAGGCATTCACAGCAAAGCGGCCCGAAATATCAAAGGGCTCGAACCGGTTCACACTTTGGGATGGTGGGACGAGGGCTATCTGAAGGGCAAGCGGAGCTGCGCGTTCAAGGAGGCCATCAATCGCTCGTGGGTCCGGATCATCGGGCAAATCACTGAAAACGTAATTTATCTCTCGGGCAAGATCGATGACTTTGGATCGCGTTACGTCATTATATAGCCGGTCAATAAAAATGATTGCGACAACTATTTGTACGGCCAAAACAGGGACAAATACGATCAGAAAGGACCGCCAGAAAAGCGACTTAGGAAAAAAATTTCTAAGATGAAAAAAGCGCTTCATTTGCAGGGACGCTAGGCAAGCAGGTCTGTGAAATCAAGGCGCTAAAAAATCGTGATTGAAATAGGAAAATAACCGCAAAAACCTATTGTCCTTAAAAATCCTTGTTGGTATAGCGGCTCACGTTTCATTGGTCCGGCGTAGCTCAGCGGTAGAGCAGTT